>NZ_JRFE01000029.1 GCF_000756305.1 Myxosarcina sp. GI1 | reverse complement strand
TTTCTTACTTACTTGTTACTTACTTAAAAGCATCAAGTTTGCCTACTCCAGTATATTTCAAAAAGATTACAGTTGCATACGTTTTTTGTGATAAAACATTATAATCTCCTTGAGATCTACAGATCTTAGCTTGGGAGGCAATAGGGGTTTGTCCGAACCGTTCCTATCCTTCCAAGTTGGGCAAAAGTAACGGTAGTCAATGCTGCTTTTGCCAAACTAAAAAGGTTAGATTTAGTTCTTGTCTGTCAATTCGACGAAGTTCATAGAGATTGACTCAGATAATCTTTAGTAAATCTGGTAGTAATCTTTAGTAAATCTGGTAGGCGATCTGCGAACGAGTTTATGACAAATTATTAATCGGTTGCGATCGCCAGACAAACAAAACAGAGTGATGAAAGTTAGAACTGTTAAATAAAGCGTTTGCGCTCTAATTAACGCTACAAACTTATTTCAAATTGATTTAAGCTTTTAGTCATCATCGTCATCGTCATCATCGCCTCTGCGGTAACGGCGGTCTTCGTCGTCATCATCGCCTCTGCGGTAGCTACGACGTTCATCATCATCGTCGCGGTAGCTACGACGCTCATCATCGTCATCGTCGCCTCTGCGGTAACGGCGATCTTCGTCATCATAGTCGCGGTAGCTACGACGTTCATCGTCATCGCCTCTGCGATAACTACCCTCTTCATCTTCGCGATCGCCACGAACTCTTTGTTCTAAATCGCGTTTAATTCCTTTGAACATATCATCTATTCCCATTGCAATCCTCCTGAAAATTAGATGTTAGACTTATTTATCTTTGCTTTTAGCTTGACAGAACGCTCAAATAGATGTTTCGGCTAAAGGTTAGATCTATGCTCAATCTTTTGAAATAGATTTTTGTCAAGAGAAAAAGAAAGCAAAGGAAGAGTTTAATAAATAGAAACTTAGGAAAGTAGGGAGTAGTGAATAGTGAATAGTGAATAGTGAATAGCTATTGGTTAGCCACAATAATTCACTTATTATCTGTTCCCTATTCCCCAGAGCCTAAATTACTTTCTACTTTTCTACGGTTTGAGAACTACTTTGGTACAGTTATCTTTCTTGTTGCGAAATATTTCATAGCCTTTGGGCGCATCTTCAATATTCAGGCGATGAGAAATTACAAAGGAGGGATCGATTTCTTCTTGTTGAATTCGCTCTAATAAAGGCTGAAGATATTTCTGAACGTGAGTTTGCCCAGATCGCAAGGTTAAGGCTTTATTAACAATTGCTCCTAAAGGTATTTTATCGGCAAAGCCGCCGTATACCCCAGGAATTGAAACCGTTCCTCCTTTACGACAGGCGACAATTGCCTGTCTTAACGCTGTAGGTCTACCCGTTTCTAGTTTGACACCCTGTTTTATCTCGTCGTAGACTGCCATGGCATCGGTGCCGTGCGCTTCTAAACCTACTGCATCAATACAGCGATCGGGTCCTCTACCGCCAGTCATTTCTTTCAGGGCTTCACCAGGATCTATTTCCTCGTAGTTAATTACCTCGGCATTACCCTGTTCTTGTGCCATGAGCAGACGTTCGGGAAAGCGATCGATGGCGATTACTCTTTCTGCGCCCAGCATATAGGCACTTTTAATGGCAAACTGCCCTACGGGTCCACAGCCCCATACTGCCACTGTATCTCCTGGTTCGATATCAGCATTTTCGGCTGCCATGTAGCCAGTAGGAAAAATATCGGTCAAAAATAAAACCTTATCGTCTTCTAAGCCATCGGGAATTTTTATAGGTCCGACATCGGCATAGGGAACGCGGGCGTATTGAGCTTGACCCCCTGCATATCCTCCAAGTAAATGAGAGTAACCATAAATAGCAGATGGAGAATGCCCGTAAAATTTCTCTGCCATCCAGGTATTGGGGTTAGAGTTATCGCATAGCGACCACAAATCTTTTTTGCAGAAAAAACAGCCACCACAGGCAATAGTAAAAGGAACTACGACGCGATCGCCTTTTTTCAGGTTTTTGACTTCTCGACCGACTTCGACTACTTCTCCCATAAATTCGTGACCCAGAATATCGCCCGATTCCATTGTGGGAATGTTGCCTTCGTATAGATGCAAATCGGAACCACAAATAGCGGTGGAAGTTATTTTGATAATGGCATCACGGGGATTGAGAATTGTGGGATCGGGTACGGTTTCTACTCGTACATCGTGTTTATCGTGCCAACATACGGCTTTCATAATTTTAAATATTTGTATGGTGTGTGGTTGGTTTGGAAGCTTTCAATCGCCTTGAAGAAAACTTTTTAGTTCGATCGATGCTTTAAGAACCTTGGGGTTGACCTTCAGTAGTAGCAATTTCTCCAGTTTCCATTAACTGTTTGAAACGATTTAGTTCGTCGCCAATTTGTTCTTGAGGAGATTCGCCAAAGAGTGAGGCGATCGCATCTGTTAATGCTCCTCCTGGAGGCTGATATTCTAAAACTACCTTTACTTGAGTGCCGCGTCCGCCTGTAGCTGGTTGAAAGCGTACGAATCCGCAATTGTCGATTTGAGCATTTTCTAAGGCACTCCAGGCGATAAGATGTCCTGGTTCGTCTCTAACAATTTCGGCATCCCATTCTACGGTAAAATCTAAAGGAGCATCAGCAACCCAGTGAGACACTTTACCTGCTTCATCTTTATGAGTTACCGATTTTAAATGACCCATAAAAGTAGGTAAATTAGTTAAGTCTCGCCAGTAATTATATAGTTCTGTTGCAGCGCGATCGATAGTAACAGTTTTTTCAACTATAATGTTTGGTTTTAGCCCTACTGCTTTGGCTGCACGTTCTAGAATATTTTCCGAATTCGATACGGCGCGATCGCTTAAGGCGGCTAATACTTGTTTTAATGAATGCTGCTGTAAGTTTTTTACAACTAAGGGACTATTGACAATTTTGTCAGCTACTATGGCTGGATTCGTCTTTAAGTCTTCTTTGATTAGTTCCATAATAAAAGTTGTCTATAGCTAAAAGTAAAGTTGTGCTGCGACAATCTAAAATCATTAAAGAACGATCGAGCTATTTTTTTTTCCTTCTAAAGATAGAATAATATTTATTTAATTCGTCTTTTGTTCGTAAAACCGTTAATAGATTTGAATTATACATACTTAGACTAAAATTTGTACGTAACTGGCGATCGGTCAAAAGTACGTGATTTTAAGACCTCTACTTGCGCGTAATGTTTTTCTGAAGTAGCAAATAATATCACATTGTTGAAAACTACAAAATAAATAACAATAGCCAAAATTGCTTATTGCATGATAGTGGAATCGATTCAAAAATATAAAGTTAAGGCAGCAGGTCAAACATTTACAAGATCAAAAAACCAAGCTAGAAATCGAAAATACTAAGTCTAAATTATTAACAGATATAACTTACAAAATTCGTAATTCTCTCAATCTAGAAGAGATTTTGAATACTACTGTGTCAGAACTCTGTCGGAGTTTAAAACTCGATCGTATTGTCATCTATAAAATTTTACCAGGAGGTTCTGGAAAAATAGTTACTGAATCTGTAACGTCCGATTATTCTTCGATTTTAGGTTCTGAATTTCCTGAAGAAACTTTGCCATTATTTTGTCAAAATAAAATACGACAGCAAGCATACAAAGCAATTAGCGATGTTCGACAAGAATATCAAGAAAGTTTTCCGTGTCTGGTAAAATTTTTAGAGCATTTGTGCGTTAAATCGAAGATCGTCGTTCCAATTATTTATAATACAAATCTTTGGGGATTTTTAATCGCGCATCAATGTAGTTACTATCGTAAATGGACGGAATTAGAAATAGAGTTGTTGTGTGAGTTGAGCGATCGCTTAGCGATCGCCATCAAACAATCTGAAGTTTATCATCAACTAGAAGTTGAGTTACAAGAAAGAAAAGAAACACAAAACAAACTTCAAAATTCTCTTAGGGAAAAAGAAATATTATTAAAAGAGATTCATCATCGCGTCAAAAATAACCTCAATATTATTAGTAGTATGTTAAATCTTCAAACTGACTATATTGAAGATGAACAAATTATTAATATGTTTATTGATAGTAAGAATAGAATTCGTAGTATCGCTTTGATTCACGAACAGCTTTATAACTCTACCGACTTATCGCGGATCGATTTTGCCAAATACATACAAAGTCTGATCGAAAACTTTTGTAGCGTTCATAATACAGATACCAGAAACATTAATTTTGAAATGAATTTAATATTTCTGGAGTTAAATTTAGAAACAGCTATTCCCTGTGGCTTGCTGATTAATGAAATAATTACTAATTCATATAAACATGCTTTTCCAGATAATAGTTGTGGTCAAATAAAAATTAATTTTAGTTCTGATGGAGTTTTACATCACTTAAATATTAGCGATAATGGCATCGGAATACCCGAAAATTTCGATCTAGAAAATTCGACTTCTTTGGGTTTGCGACTTGTTAATCTATTATCAATGCAGTTAAGCGCAGAATTGCAAACCCATTCTTCCTCAAAAGGCACGGCTATACAACTTACTTTTGCGGAACTAGAATACGAAAGTCGTATTTGAAACAAAGAGAAAAATTATGTCTAAAATATCTATTTTAATTGTCGAAGATGAGTTAATACCTGCTTATAATTTATCTAATTTTTTAAAACGTAACGATTATAGAGTTGTCGGAATTGCAAATTCTGGTGAAAAAGCTTTGGAGATGGTAGAGAAGGATCGACCAAATATTGTTTTAATGGATATTTTACTGCGGGGTAATTTAAACGGTATTGAAACCGCTCGTCGCCTTCAAGAAAAAAGTAATATTGCTATTGTTTATCAAACTGCTTTTTCCGATCTTGAAACCAAACAGCAAGCAAAATTAGCTGGTAATTATTTTTATATAATCAAACCTTTTCAATTTTCTAATTTGTTGAAAATTTTAAAAGAGGCAGTGGAGCTAAAGATATGAATCAAATTAGCATTTTTATTGTTGAAGATGAAGCAATCGCTGCTGCTAGCCTGGCACTAGATTTAGAACGTAATGGTTATAAAGTTGCTGGCATAGCAGACATGGGAATTCAGGCGCTGAAAAAAATCGAAAACACTAAGCCAGATTTAATCCTGATGGATATTGCGATTAAAGGTGATATGGATGGTATTACAGTTAGCGAGAAAATTCTCGACAAATACAATATTCCAGTTGTTTATATTACTTCTTTTTCTGATAAAGCAACGTTAAAAAGAGCCAGACCGACACAACCTCAAGCTTATATAGTTAAGCCCTATAATATAGTCGATCTTAAAGCGGCGATCGACAGCGTCTTAAAACTAGTAAATCCGATAGAAACTACTTTAAACAAAGTTAGTCGCAAACTCAAAAAAGGCACTAATAAATTTAAAACAGCTGTCCATAAAAATTTAAAGTTGCCTTCTCTCAGTAGTTTTGATCGCAGTTTAAAACAAAAAAAATATGCTAAACGCCTTCCTCCGTTGTCTCCAGAAGATACTAAAATCGTAGAAGCCCTTCACACTGAAGGAATTTATCTGACTTCTCTGGCAGAATTACAATTACCCCATACCAAAAGATTTCTACGAGATTTAAAAAATCTTCAGCCACAGCTTTACACTTTTTATAATCGACAAGGTTGGCGGGCAGGTATACCTGCATTACGCAAATTCTCTCATCTGGAAATCATGTTATGGGGATTGGCAGAAAGATTATTAGATATCATCGAAAATTATATCGGTCTGCCTCTACTTTTTCATGGTGTCGATCTGCGACGAGATGTTGCCGATGCACCCATAACCGATGCCAGACAATGGCATTTAGATATTGACGATGAAAGAATGGTTAAGATTATCATATATCTCAATCATGTAGGAATTGGTAAAGGACCGTTTGAATACATACCGCGATCGCAAACCGCACGAGTTAGAGACTCTCTTAACTATACAACGGGATTTGTAGACGATGAAGCCATGTCTAAAGTTATTGCTCCTCAACATTGGAAAACCTGTACTGGCAAAGCAGGAAGTGTAGCAATCGTCGATCCCTGCAATATTTTTCATCGAGCCAAACCAGCAAAGCGCAATCGTTATTCTATTACTTTTGGCTATACTTCTAGAATACCTAAAATTGCCCTGAGTGAATTTAAACTTTCCTCAGAAGAATGGAAGAGATTGACTCCCAGTTTAAGCAAACGCCAAATTGCTTGTTTGAGGCGCGATCGCTCTTTTACTTTGACTAAGCTCGACTTTATTCATTGAGAGCAAAAGCAAAACAAAAATACTTAAAAGATGTCGAGTTCAAGTGAATATTTATGGTAAGTGAACTGTAAGCTTAAACATCACAGTTTTATTTATTAATCGCAGTACGAACCAAATTAGCCAGTCTTTCTGCACTATCGCTTACTGCCAGTGAAACTGCTTTGTCGGTCATATTCTGTAGCCGTGAGGGAGAATCTAATAACTCAATTACCTGTCGATCGAGAATTTCGGCAGTTAGTTTTGATTGTTGATAAACTACCGCCGCACCAGCCCTGGCAAACTCTCTAGCATTGTATGCCTGATGATCTTCAGCAGCATAAGGATAGGGAATTAAGATCGCTGGCGTACCAGTAACGGCGAGTTCGGTTAGAGTTCCCGCACCAGCACGAGAAATAGCTAAGTTAGCTCTTTGCAACAATCCTGCCATGTTTTCATAAAAAGGCAGAGATATATATTGAGGATGTTGTAAAGTCTCGACATCGGGATCGTTATTGCCAGTCAAATGAACGATATATGCTCCCCTGCTCAACCATTGAGGTGCTGCGGCGCGAACCAGTTTATTAACTGCTACTGCACCTTGAGAACCGCCAGCTACTACAATTAAGGTTGCTTCATCGGGAATGGGTAAATCCAAAGTTTGGGGTTGGCGAAACTGCAAGCGAACTGGCGTACCAACATAGGTAGTTGGTACTTTGGGTAAATAGCGAGCCGTTCCTTCAAAGCCTAGAGCGATCGCATCACACCAGCGAGACAGAAAGCGGGTAACTTTACCAGGAATAAAGTTAGCTTCGTGCAAAATTGTGGGTTTTTGCTGCAGACGAGCCGCTAAAATAGCAGGCGCAGCGATATAGCCACCTGTAGTTACTACAGCATCAATCTGCTTGGCTTTAATTAGTTTTTGTACTTGAAGTATTGAGAATAAAAAGCGAGAAATAATTTTAAATGACTTAAAACCCAGACGTTGTTGAAAACCTTCTACAGAAATTGTATTGAGTGGATAACTCTCTGGTACTAAAGTAGTTTCCAAACGATTGGGAACCCCTAACCACTCAATTTCATAGTCGGGTAGCTGTTGGGCTAAAGCGAGGGCGGGAAATAAATGACCACCCGTACCGCTAGCAGCAATGAGAAGGCGAGTTGGAGATGATGACACTAGATGAAGATACAAATCGACTCTAATTATTGTATGTCTCGATCTTGTTTACGCCATCATTTAAGTATGAAATGGAATTACCATCTACAATATTTAAAAACTGCCAAATATACATAATTTTATTTTTATGACTGCTACACCCCTAAACAGCGATCGCGCTGCGGCTCAGTTACCAGACAATTTGGGACGTTTTGGTGCTTACGGTGGTAAATACGTTCCCGAAACGCTAATGCCAGCTTTAGCCGAATTAGAAACGGCTTACGCCAAATACAAAAACGATCCAGACTTTTTAAACGAGCTACAGGGACTGTTAAAAGATTATGTCGGCAGACCCAGTCCGCTGTATTTCGCCGAACGTCTCAGCCAGCACTATACTCGCCCCGATTTTACACCAGAAATATATCTCAAACGGGAAGACCTCAATCATACGGGAGCGCATAAAATTAATAATGCGATCGCACAAGCTTTACTTGCCATTCGCATGGGTAAAAAGCGCATTATTGCCGAAACGGGTGCGGGACAGCATGGAGTAGCTACAGCAACAGTTTGTGCGCGATTTGGCATCGAGTGCATCATTTATATGGGCGTTCGCGACATGGAACGTCAAAAGCTAAACGTATTTAGGATGCGGTTATTAGGTGCGAAAGTAGAGCCTGTATCTGCTGGGACTGGCACTCTTAAAGATGCCACCTCAGAAGCGATTAGAGATTGGGTAACTAATGTCGAAACCACTCACTACATTTTGGGTTCGGTAGCGGGACCCCATCCCTACCCGATGATGGTTCGCGACTTTCACGCCGTTATCGGTAGCGAAACCCGTCGCCAGTCTCAAGAAAAATGGAATGGCTTGCCAGATATCTTAATTGCCTGTGTAGGTGGTGGTTCTAATGCTATGGGTCTATTTTATGAATTTATTGCTGACACCAAAGTGCGCCTAATAGGAGTGGAAGCCGCAGGAGAAAGCGTAGCTTCTGGCAAACATGCCGCTACCCTCACTAAAGGCAGCCCTGGTGTATTACATGGTGCTATGAGCTATTTGCTACAGGATACTCAGGGTCAAATTATAGAGGCACATTCAATTAGTGCGGGTTTAGACTATCCAGGCGTAGGACCAGAACACAGCTATCTTAAAGACACCAAGCGGGCAGAATATTACAGCATTACCGATGTAGAAGCAGTTGATGCTTTGTGTCTGCTCTCAGAACTAGAGGGCATCATCCCGGCATTAGAAACGGCTCATGCTTTTGCCTATCTAGAAAAACTCTGTCCTCAACTCCAAGGTAATTCCCACATTGTTATTAACTGTTCGGGAAGGGGTGACAAAGATGTACAAACAGTAGCTAAGTATTTAGGAGATAAGTTGTAATTTAAAAAAGTTAAAAGGAGCGGCGACCCCGCGTCGGCGAAAGACGCAAGGGAATGCGCCGCGATTTAAAAGTCAAAAGTTAAAATTACTAATTTCAATGTCTAGCTATTCAAAACCGAAAGCGTTACACATAGCTAAGTTGCTGCTAACTTTTGTTGTCTTCACGATATCTGGCTATCTCTCTAAGTCGGCGCAAAGCACTGTGCCACTTATTCGACAAGAAGGTTACAATTCTATTGCTGCGGTTTCAGCCGAGGATGAGTTGACAAATTTAAAACAGTCGATTCTCGACGGTGTAAATCAGTACCGCAGTACCAAAAATCTACCGCCACTGTCATTGAATTCAGCAATTAGTCAGCAAGCTAAAACTCACAGCAAAAATATGGCGCAAGGGCAAGTATCCTTTAGTCATGAAGGCTTTAAAGGACGAGTACAAGCTCTGTCGGGAAAAATATCCTATCGGCGTGCGGCGGAAAATTTGGCTTACAATTCAGGATACGCTAAGCCTGCCAAGCAAGCAGTTGATGGATGGATTGACAGTCCGAGCCATCGCCACAATATGTTAGGCAATTATAATTTAACAGGAATTGGAATTGCTAAAAATAGCCAGGGCGAATACTATTTTACGCAAATTTTTATTTTGGAAAAGTAATTTGATATGGTTTTAGGTAACGTACAGCTTTTTGATGAAGATATCGATGGAGCAACCCTAGCTCGTTATTTAGCCGAAGATACTATTGCTGTAGATACCGAAACAATGGGTTTGGTTATAGGGCGCGATCGCCTGTGTTTGGTGCAGCTATGCGATTCTTTAGGTTATGTTAGCGCCGTTCGTATTGCCAAGGGGCAAACTTCAGCCCCCAACCTCGAAAAACTACTAACTGCCACAGAGGTAACAAAAATTTTTCACTATGCTCGCTTTGACGTAGCTCAGTTTCTCTATACCTTTGGTATAGAAACTACACCGATTTTTTGTACCAAAATTGCCAGTAAGTTAGCTCGTACCTACACTTCCAGTCATGGTTTGAAAAGTCTGGTAGCAGAACTAGCGACAGTAGAGTTAGACAAACGCGCTCAAAGTTCTGACTGGGGTAATGCAGATAATTTGACAATCGAACAGCTAAACTATGCGGCTAACGATGTTCGCTATTTAATAGATGTCAGAGACAAGCTGATAACAATGTTAAAGCGAGAAGATCGCTATGAATTAGCACAGCAGTGTTTTCAAACCGTTCCTCTATTTGTAAAGCTCGATATTCTTCAGTACAGTGGAATCTTTGAGCATTGAGATTTGACAATAACCGTGACCATTAAAGTTTTAGCAACGGCAAAAGTTCATTGGCGATCGCCGAAACAGGGCGGTAGAACGCCTCCAACTAGTTCCGTTTATGCTGCTACTGCAAGGTTTGACGAATCTGATGAAATGTTTAGTATCGTTCTCAAGTTTTTGACTGCAAACGATAAAACTCAAGACTCATTTATAGATGAAGCAGAAGTTGGCTTTTTAGCTCCAGAGTTAGTTATGAATAAATTAGCACCTGGCAAAAAGCTTTTGATTGCTTAAGGTTTTCGGACTGTAGCTGAATGCGAAATTCAATCTGTTAAATTATCTGAGTTTACTTCAATAGAAGACTTTCAATCTACACCTGTCAGCTAAGACGAGTTGATACTGAGGATTTTACTAATAGCGCGATCGCAAAACCAGAATAGAGAGTAGCTATCCCTGACTCAAATTGGTTCGAGCATTAATCGAAATCTGTGGGTAAGGTAGGCTCTCGATAATGCTCGAAAAACCTCAACAATTGCGATTTTTTGACTCTCGAATCTGATAGTTCGGGTATTTCGGTGATACCAAAAAAAGCAATTTCACTAACTTCAGCATTAATTCGAGGTTCTCCGCCAATAATTTCACACTGAAAAAAAAGTTTGTAGACGCTATGGGGATATGATGGAGTGTGTTTTTGCCATTCGCGATCGTAAACGGCTAGCAATTTGCTAACTTTTGTCTCAAATCCAGATTCTTCTAACACCTCCCGAGTTACCGCTTGCGATGGAATTTCGTTGACATCTGCCCACCCACCAGGTAACGTCCATCTTCCTGCATCGGCAATTTCTCGCACCAGCAAGATTTTGTCGTCTTTAAAAATAGCTCCCCGCACATCCACTTTAGGAGTAGCGTAACCAAATTCGTTAGCATTAAGCTCAAGCAATTCTGGCTTAGATAGAGAAGTATGTTCTGCCATAATTTCCGCAGCTAACTCTCTTATTTGCTCGTATCTTTCGCGATCGTATCGCTCTTGGGAAAAATGCAGTCCTGTTTGGCTAATAGCTTGGAGTTTTCTCGCCCATTCAATCCATTTCATAGATTATTATCTTTATTTCTATATTTAATTATTAAATACATTTAGTATTTGACATTTAACACTATTCAATAAATACATATTTAAGTAACAATAATGTATTACAACAATAGTGTATTATATTGACAAACCCACTAATTTTAGGAAACCAATTGAGAGATGGGCTACGCCACCAAACCACTTTCCAATCGTATTGCAGTTGTCTTTGACTTTGATGAAACTCTAATTCCAGACGATAGCTTTGATATTTTATTAAAAGATTGCCAACTAGATCTCGAAGCCTTCGAGCGCGATCGCGTCGAGCCTTTAGTTAAACAGGGTTGGCACAAATATTTAGCTAGAACGTATTGTCTAATTCAAGAGTCGAGACAAAGAGAAGGCAAAGATAAAATTACTTACGAACGGTTGGCTAATTTGGGTAAAAAAGTACGTCCCATTGAAGGCGTGCCAGAAATGTTCGATTGCCTTCGTCAAAAAGCACGAGAATTAGTTCCAGAAGTAGAGGTTGAATATTATCTAATTAGCGGTGGGTTTGTCGATATCGCTCGCAATACTTCTATTGCCAAACATTTTACTCAGATGTGGGGTTGCGAACTGGCATATGAGCAGAACGGAGAAATTCAATTTCTCAAACAGCAAATGACTCATACGGAAAAAACCCACTATTTATATTATCTTTCTAAGGGTATCGATGCCGAAAACGAGCAAGATTTAATTTACAATTACCGCGATATTCCTATTGAAGAACTGCACGTCCCTCTCAATCAAACAATCTACGTTGGCGATGGTACCTCGGATATCCCTTGTTTTACCGCAATCAATCAATATGAAGGTATTGCCTTTGGTATTTTTCCAGAACACTCCTCGGCAGAAAAATGGGAACATCGGGAGAAAGTAACTAATAGCCAGCAAATAACTAATTTAGTACCAGCCCACTATGGAGAAGATTCCGAACTGATGCGATCGCTCATCTTAGCAATTGAATGTATGTGCAAACAAATTTTACTGCTTCAGCTTAGTGTAGGTGAATAGGCACAGACCATTATAGTGCGGCTACGCAGTGAATCGAGCGAATTTCCATTGCATCTGAAAGATAGCAGACACCGCCATACTTATTAAGAATGGGTCTGATTTTTTCGATTATGGGTTTGGCTTTATCTGGAGAACAGTAGCATATTATAAAGTCATTACTTAGTTGACTGCTGCCCAGATTCATATCGTCGGATATAGTGCCAAAATCACCTTTACCAGTCACATTACTAATTATGGTGTAATTTGGAACACCTATATTATCAAAAACCTTGATAATTTTTTCAGCTTCTTGAGAAGCAACTATTATTTCTATTCTGCTAACTGGATGCACGTTCCTTCTTGCCTACCATGCTGGTTGAAATCTCGATATAGATCGATTTTACTCGATCTGGTTGGAGCCAGAGTTTTCTGAATTAACAATTTTATTATCTCTAACACCAGAAGATTCGATACCAGCAATTGCTTCTTGTAAGGCAAAAAGCCGCTCGTTGAAACAGTGGCTAGGGGTTAATAATTTCAATAGCTGTAGTTTTTGCAATCTGTCTTTTACCTTACCTTTAGCACCAACTAAAAATACCTGGTGTTTTTTTTCATAGGCATCTTTAATCATATTTTCGATCGCCAAAGAAGCAGTCACCCCTAATAAAGGTACGTCGCTGAGATCTAAAATCAGAACCTCATATTTGCTAACTATGCCCATTCTTTGAGAAATAGTTTTCGCCGCACCAAAACTCATCGGTCCGCTGAGATTGAATAATAAAATTTTTCCTCTAGCTCGCTTGAGCAGATGTTTCTCAGCGGTATTTAAATCTGTATCATCATCGGGATTGGTAATTGCTTTGACCCGATTGCTTTGAATATCGCTCAAGTTTTTAATTGTTAGTAAATTGGCAAAAAATACCCCTACGGCTACTGCCGTAATTAAATCTACAAAAACAGTTAAAAACAGAACGATATACATCAATCCCGTCGCTTTGAGCGAAATTTTGTGGGCGCGTTTTAAAAAACTCCAGTCGATAATATCAATACCAACCTTGATTAAAATTCCCGCTAAAACTGCATGAGGAATATTGGCGGTCAACTCGCCAGCCTTCAGCACGATAACTAGCAAGACTAAAGCGTGAATCATTCCCGAAATAGGAGTCTTACCACCAGTTTTGACATTGATTACAGTTCGCATAGTTGCACCCGCCCCAGGTAGCCCACCACACAAACCAGAAATCAGATTGCCAATTCCCTGACCGATTAATTCGCGATCGCTATCGTGTTGAGTATGAGTAATATTATCGGCAACTAAGGAAGTAAGCAAAGAATCGATCGAACCCAAAACAGCCAACATCAAGCCATAACCAAATATCGCTCTAAATTGAGCGACATTAAAGGTCGGTAACTGCAAACGTGGCAGTCCGCTAGGTATATCACCAATTAGACGCAAATTGCTATCTGGAAGGAAACAAACCGCAGCTATAGTGCCGATAATCAGTGCCAGCAAAGGAGAAGGAATTAGGCGAGTTAGTTTAGCAGGAGAACCAAAGACGATGGCTAGAGTTAAAATGCCCAAACCGACAGCAGCAAGATTAGCATGAGCGAGAAAGTAGGGAACTCGATTTACCGATTCGATAACATTAGCTGAAGGAGAATGTCCCAGAAAGGGACCGAGTTGAATTAAGATAATAATTACTCCAACTCCAGACATAAACCCCGAAATCACTGTATAGGGCATGAGGGTAATATATTTACCCAGACGCATCAGCCCAAAAATAATTTGAAAAATTCCCCCCAGCATAACCGTAGTAAAAGCCAGTGCAACTCCAGTTTTGGGATTACTGGCAACTAGCTGTGAGAAAACCGTTGCCATAACTACAGTCATCGGACCTGTAGGTCCAGAAATCTGTGAGGGAGTACCGCCAAATAGAGCGGCAAAAAAACCAATTATAATCGCGCCATAAAGACCAGCGATCGCTCCAGCTCCAGAAGAAACGCCGAAAGCAAGAGCCAAAGGCAAAGCCACGACTGCCGCAGTTATCCCGCCAAACAAATCGCCGCGAATATTTTTAAAATGCAAACCGTTTACTAACTGCATAAAGAGCGGATAACTGCAAATTTGTCAACTATTTTACTGTCAATCTATCATCGACGCTCGATAAAACGAAAGTAATTAATTTGGCGTTGCATAGTTGCAGAATGATTCGGATTAAATAATAATTGATATCCCTTGCTACCTGCTCCCCTGCACGAGCTTAACCATCCCATCACGGTACAACACCAATTTTTTTTAGCCCCACACCCGATTGATAATTGCGAGATAAACGGGAATGCCAATAATAATATTAAACGGAAAAGTTAATGCCAAAGCCATAGAAATATAGAGACTGGGATTGGCTTCTGGTACGGTCATACGCATGGCTGCGGGTACGGCAATATAAGAAGCACTAGCAGTAAGAACAGTAAATAAAAGCGCGTTAGGAACCGACATCCCAATTGCCTTAGCAATAAATATTCCAATTAAGGCATTAAATACTGGCATTAAAATTGAAAATCCTATTATAAATGAACCACTTTTCTTTAAAGCTTCAATTCTTTTAGCGGCGACAATGCCCATATCTAACAGGAAAAAAGTCAACATACCATAAAATATTTCTCCCGTGAAGACCTCTAAACTTTGCCAACCATTTTCGCTGGTAATTATGCCTACAACTAAACTTCCTAATAATAGAAAGACCGAACCATTTAAAAAAGCTTCTCGTAAAACTTCAGTCCAGGTAAAATTATCGTCACTATTTTCTTTACTCTCTTTAGACTTGGTAAATAATCGCACCAAAATTAAACCAATAATAATTGCTGGAGACTCCATAAGAGCTAGAGCCGCTACCATGTGACCGCCGTAATTATTCATACCCTGTTGCTCTAGAAAAGAAGTAGCTGTAACAAAAGTGACGGCACTAATAGAACCATAGGATGCTGCTACTGCTGCTGCGTTATAAGCATCTAGTTTTAATCTAAGAATAAAAAAGCAATAAATTGGTACTATAGCAGCTAAAAGAATTGCCGCAATTAAAGTTAAAGCTATTTCTCCGTTGATACCACTTTCATGAATTTCATGACCGCCTTTAAACCCAATGGCAAATAACAAGTAAAGGGAAAAAAGTTTTGGTAAAGGCTGAGGAATTTCTAAATCTGATTTTAAAAAAACCGCCGATAATCCAATAAAAAAAAATAAAACTGGCGGATTTAAAATATTAGAAAGAATTAAACTAGAATCCATAATTGGTTATTAGTTATTATTTATTGGTTGTTGTTTGGGTTATTATCTCGCGATTACTTATTTAAAGTTAATAAAAATTACTAATAGATAACTGGTATTTTTGAAATTGTGTTAGATGAAAGTAGCTCGCTTAAATCTGTAATATTTAACATACGAGATTTATCGCTTACGATTTTGTATCTTGCGCTAAATAAAAACTGTTAACTGGATAACTAATAACTATTCGATAAATGTATTAACCTCTCCGTCAGGACTCAACATCAAGCGAACGGTAAAATTCTGGTTTGTCGATGCAGGAGTGATAAAAGTTTCCCCCATCAAAGGTATATTGGTGCGATCGAGATATATCTGCGAAGCCTTACCGATGGGAAAAATACGAGCGATCGCGCCATGGCGATCGATAACTAAGCGATATTCTATAGTTTCTCTTAGTTGTTCTGGCGGTTGCCAATTTTTCTGAAAGTACTGGTTTACCTGGCGTAATTGAGGCTGAAATTGAGATTGAGAGGGCAAATTGTTTAAAGCCAGAGCGGAACTATTATTAGTTTGCAGGCGATCGCCATTTAAATCGGGATTAGATGGAATCTTGTTAGCTTCCGGTGCTAATTCTAGGTTGTTTGTTTTAAAGTTGTTATTAAATTTTTCTGGATTATCTACAGGATTATTAAAATCTAGTGCCAGCGGAGAGCTTGGAGAGTCAGGCATGGCATTGGCTTTGGCAGTATTTTCTGCAATAGATTGAGGAGCGTTGGGATTATTGCTGTCGGTTGAAGATGAGTTAGCATTAGCAGTATTGCCTGGCGATTTTTCAGTTTGAGTATCCTTTGGTGGTTGTGGTTTTACAGCAGTTTCGGGAATGACAGTCATGTTTGGTTCTGGGTTGGGAGGAGCCACTGGCGGATCTAAAGCTGATAAGTCAAACGGTTTGGCAGGAGGATAATCAGCGGGATCGGGAATATCGGGTTGGGGTTTGGGTACGTCAACTGGTACTGGCGGCGGTAATTTTTTTGCCGATGATATGGGTTCTTCTAATCTGGGATTGGCTATAGGTGTTTCTGTTGCCGATTTTTGAGGGGGAACCACTTCTTGGTATTCGGGAATAGTAGCGGTAGGTTTTTCTGGGGCTGAAGCTGGTGTTGATTCTAGTCGTCGCGAGTTTCTCATTGATAATGTAGCCAAACCACCGACGATAATTACTGCTACAGCACAACTTCCCCAAACCAGCATATTTCTTTTGGGCTTGGGCGGTTCGAGTTGAAATGCATTGAGATCTGTAGTATACGCTTCTAAAGCAGAAACGAGGTCGAATAGCTGTACCGTAGTTAAATCGATCTTTGAGGAATTATTATCTGCAAAATTAACGATTAGTTGGTGATTGACCGAGGTAGGCGATTGCATATTTAGTTCGATCTCGTTAGAGATAGCCTTATCTACCTTTTCAGAGGGCAAAAATGATGACTTTAAATAGATTTGCAAACGCCAGAAAACAACCTGGCAAAGCTGTTCTAACTGCTGGCGATCGCCTTTAATAGTTGTCTGCTGTGTTTCTGGAATTTGCGGATCGTCAAAACTCAAATAAAAATAAGGTTTACCTGCCACTTTTTTGGTCGAATAATCGATCTTAAGAGTACAGGTAGGAGGAGTATAAGTGCGTAAGTGTGTAGAAGCCATAAGTTGATGAATAGAGGAAGGCAGAGGGAACAGGGAGCAGGGAGCAGGGAAAATTTATCAATCTGTAGTCAACATTTAGAGAATTACTATAACAATAGTCACCTAAAGCCTAAAGCCTATGAATCAGCAGCATCTACCATTGCCAGCCAGAGTAGACGATGACCGTTATCACCACTGTAAAATAATAAGTCTGTCAAAAGTTTCCAGGCTAGGGTAGACAAATCTACATTAGTTCCTGGCGTAGCATTTTTGCGGCAATATAAAGTAATAAATCTATCGATATAGTTATTTAACAAGGTGACTTCACAGACATCGCGATGTTCCCGTTCTACGCGTTCGAGAAGACTGACAGCGCGACGAAGTGATTCTTGATGCTGTTTGGCTAAATGACAGATAATTAATACCAGCGATCGCGCTTCTGCTACTTCTATTGGTTTGCGTTTGTTTGGCTTACTCTGTTGCCAGCGACTGAGGCGGTCGTTAATTACTTTCAAATCTAATTCTTCAGCCGCTTGTAACAAAGCTTCAGTTTTTAGATCGGTAATTGCTATTAGAGCTAGTAATACTAAATCAAGGTAAGACTCAATCCAATTTAGCTGCTGCAGGTCGGGAAGCCGCATACGGTGCCAATCTTGCCATCTCGATACAGAAGGAAGCTGCATAGTCGGTAAATAGTAGTTGATATCATATCTTATTATGTTTATTATCTGCGATTGTTTTAATACTTAATGACAGAAATCTCCCAAACTATTCAGCTACCAAATAATGAGAGTGCCATAGCGCTAGCAGGAATCAACGAGCAAAATTTAAAATTATTATCCCGATATACGGGCGTTAAATTTGTCTTGAGGGGGCAAGATTTGATGCTGTTTGGGAAAGAAAAAGCCGTTGCCCGCAGCGTTGAAGTTTTGCGTTCCCTCGAACCATTATGGGAAACGGGAAAAGCGATCGTCGAACCAGATATTGTTACCGCATTTCAGGCTGTAGATACGGGACGTACCGAAGAATATGGAGAACTGCAAAAAAACGTCATCGCTCGTACTAAAAAAGGGGAACTAATTCGAGCCAAAACCTTCAAACAGAAACAGTACATTAAAGCAATTCAACAACACGCCATTACCTTTGGGATCGGTCCTGCGGGGACGGGAAAAACTTTTTTAGCTGCTGTTTTAGCCGTAACGGCTTTACTTAACGATGAGTGCGATCGCATCATTTTAACTCGTCCTGCTGTAGAAGCAGGAGAAAAACTCGGTTTTTTGCCAGGGGACTTACAGCAGAAAGTCAATCCCTTTTTACGTCCGCTTTATGACGCACTGTATGAATTTATCGATGCTGAAAAAATTCCCGATTTGATGGAAAGAGGCAAAATAGAAGTAGCTCCGCTGGCATATATGCGCGGACGCACTCTTTCCAATGCTTTTGTCATTGTTGATGAAGCGCAGAATACTACCCCCGCACAGTTAAAAATGGTGCTGACTCGTCTGGGTTTTAATGCCAAAATGGTAGTTACTGGCGACATTACTCAAACCGACCTACCTCCGAACCAGGCTTCGGGTTTGATTGTCTCTCGTAATATCTTACGAAATGTCGAGGGAATTGCTTTTTGCGAGTTAACTCAAGCCGATGTCGTTCGTCATCCTCTGGTACAAAGAATTGTGGCAGCTTACGAACGATACGAAAAAAATTAAGCGTTGGCAATTTGTTTTATAGCAGTACGTTCTTAGAGCGAATTAAGATTGAGAGCGATCGCCTAATGTCAACCTACCAAAGATAAATTAAAGAAAACAAAAAGATCCAGACAACATCGACAAAGTGCCAAAACCAGGAAATTGCCGTTACGCCGTAGTCACCATCGCGATAAATATGGGGAATAAACGAACGGACGAGCATAATAGTTAGCAAAATAATACCTACAGCAACGTGTAGACCATGAAAACCTGTCAATAAGTAGTATGTCGAGCCTACCATTCCCGTAGAAGGATAAAAGTCATTACCGAGCCATTCTTTTATCTCTGCATAAAGAAAATAAGCCCCCATTAATTCTGTAAGCAGCCAGAGCAGGCGAAATCGATTGAGCCGACGTTTTTTAAGAGCGCGTTCGGCAAAATAAATAACAATACTGCTAGAAAGCAGCACGATCGTTGAGATAATCGTCTCGGTAGATATTTCTGGTCCCGTAACTCCAGGAGGTAGCCAGGGAGAAGTGGTTAGTCGTAAAGCAATATAGCTAACGATAAAGCCGAAAAAAATCAGACTTTCTGAAAGTAAGAAAGTCACAAAACCAAAGAGTGTTTTTTCCTCTTGGCGATGGTGATGACCGCCCCCTGTAGGTAAAAACTGCCGCAGCCAGGGAGGTAGTTTTTTGCGCCACTTATGAAAGGGAAAAGGACGCTCATCTCTAATCAAATCTTGGTCTGAACTGTAACTTTCCATTGCTTGCTTGTATTTGCTAATACTTTGTTTATTAACTAATAAAAAATCGCTTAATAACTTCCTGCTCCCTGCTCCCCTGCCTGGAGAAGCCGATCGATTAGAACCACTACTGGTTGGCTAAACTACGGTCGGAATATTTAGCTTTGCCATAGTCATAAGGCGGCGAGTCTACAATAGGAATTTCCTCAAAGTTTTCTACTGGAGGCGGTGAAGTAGTCGTCCATTCTAAACCTGTAGCCAGCCAGGGATTTTTGGCGGCTTTCGCTCCCTGTAGCCAGGCACTGACGATATTGGCAATAAAAGGCAAGATCGAAACTCCTAAGAGAAACCCTCCCAAACTAGAGATAATATTCCAACCTGCATATTCTGGATCGTACGAAGATACGCGACGCAGCATTCCTAATAAGCCCAAAGGAAACATAGGAAAGAAAGTCAAATTGGCACCGATAAAAGTGAGCCAAAAATGTATTTTGCCCCAACCCTCAGAATACATCCGTCCCGAAACTTTGGGAAACCAATAGTAAATAGCGGCAAACAATGCCATAGTAATGGTGTTGTAGACGATGTAGTGAAAGTGTCCGACGACAAAATAAGTGTTGTTAACGTGGAGGTCGAAAGGCATCGCGCCGAGCATCACTCCCGTAATACCTGCAAACAAGAACATAACTACACCGCCAAAAGCAAACAGCATTGGTGTTTCTAAATGTAGTTTGCTGCGCCAAATGGTAGCTGTCCAGGCAAAAACTTTAATTCCTGTAGGTATTGCCACCAGTTCCGTACTAAACATAAACACAATTCTCAGCCATTGGGGTGTACCGCTAGCAAACATATGATGCGCCCACACCATACCAGTTATAGGCACAAAGCTAATGGTGGCGATCGCCACAGAACGGTAGCCAAATAACGGCTCGCGGCTAAAAGCAGGAATAATTTCTGAAAAAATGCCAAATGCTGGCAACGCCCAGACATATACGGTGGGATGGGAATAAAACCAAAACAGGTGTTGGTATAAAACGGGATCGCCCTGGTCGAAAGGTTGGAAGAAGTGAGTGCCAATAGTAAGATCTGCCAGCATCATAATTGCCACTCCAGTCAAAGCGGGAAGATAAATCAACTGCATCAACTGAGCGGTTAAAACCGTCCAGACAAAGATCGGTAGGCGAAAATAAGACATTCCAGGCGCACGCAGCCAGACAATTGTAGCGACAAAGTTAACTGCTGCCATAATTGAGGAAATACCTAACAGAATGATACTAAGCACCCAGAATAGTTCGCCATTGAGTAAATTTCCTGAAGGATTCTGCAGGCTTAAAGGGGGATAGTTCCACCAACCAGCCTGTGCCGCACCACTAGGCAGAAAAAAACTAGAGATTAAGAAGATACCCGCAGGGGGAATTATCCAAAAGCCGATCGCGTTGAGTTTGGGAAATGCCATATCCTTAGCCCCAATTGCCAAAGGTACGACATAGTTAGCCAAACCTACCAAAGACGGGATAATCCACAAAAAAATCATCACCGTACCGTGCATGGTAAATAAGGCATTATAAAAAGGGCGATCTACCAAATCTGATGCAGGGGTAATTAGTTCGGCACGCACGATCATTGCTAACAAGCCAGCAATTAGAAAAAAAGTAAATGCCGTTACCAGATATTGAACGCCAATAACTTTATGGTCGGTGCTAAAGCTGAAGTAACGTCGCCAATTGGTTTGAGATTCGCTTGGCGAACCTTCAGACTCGGCAACGCTAACGCCATGAGGATGAGAATTGGTCATTTATAGCAAAAGTTAAAAGTCAAAAGTTAAAACTGAAAATAGCTGTAAGTTTAGCGATCGCTTGCGGTAATTGTGTCGGTTTGAGTGGGAATAACTGTAGGATAGTGACTATTAAAAACTTTTTTTGGCGATCGCGCGTGTTCGGAAACTGCTAAGTTGGCAGTTAAAGTGCGATCTTCATGAATTTCAGTCAGCCATTTCTGATAATCTTCAGCCGTATCGACATAGACATCTGCTTCCATAGTGGCGAAATAAGTACCGCTCAACTGAGAGTCGTGTAATTTGTATTTGCCAACGCGATTGGGGATAAATTGAAAAGTAATAGTGCGACTGGGAATAATATCTTGTTTGATCCTAAACTCTGGTACGTAAAAGCCATGCAGCACATCTTCTGACTGTAACAGCAATCGGACTCGTCGATTGACTGGTAGATGCAGTTCGTTACTGCTAATGTCTGTATTGAGATAGCGAAAATCCCAAGCCCACTGTTTGGCAACTACTTCGATTGTTGTTGGCGTGTTTGAATTGTTGCGATCGATTACTTCGATGTAAGCTGGTTCTGAGTCTGCTAAAAGCCGATCTGGTCCAGCAATCTCCATACGGGTATAGATATTCATACTATAAATACCAATCCACAATACCAGTGCCGTAGGAATTACCAACCAAACAACCTCTATTTTCCAGTTGTGTCTGTAGGCATGACCCTCCGTATAGTCACCCGATTTAGCCCGATAAAAAATCAGCGAATAAACTAGCATACCGATAACTCCAAAAAAGATTACCGCTGCCATAGTTACGAGAAAGCTAAATAAATCGTCAATATGTTTGGCATCTGTAGAAGCTTCAATCGGCATCCAAGTGTATGCCTGTTGTCCCAACCAGTAGCTAACCAGAATGATAATTACCATTCCCACAGCCATTAAAATATATTCAAAAAACTTGGGCATTTAATAATTTTTAGTTTTAATAGGCTAAATTGAAGTACAAATCAAAACATCTAACATCTTTTTGTTAAATTTCTTATTGCGTCTCGCGGTCGATTCGTTCCACTTCTCGATTAGAAAGTTCTAGATCGGCTGCTTTAACCGAATCTTCAATACTAGAAACACGACTGGCACCAGGAATTGGTACGACACAGGAATATTTACCACGCAACCAACTTAAAACAATTTGATAGACCGAAACCGCTCTTTCTTTAGCTATTTCGGCAATAACTTTAATATCTTGCAAACGATCGACTCTACTGCTTCCACCTAAAGGACTGTAGGGAAAGAATATCAATCCTTCTCGTTGGCAATAATCTAACACTCCATCAACTTCTGGTTGACGATGCCAGGGATTGTATTGATTTTGCACCGAAACAATATCGATTACTTTGCGCGCTCGTTCGATCTGCTCGACTGTAAAGTTAGAAACGCCAACATAGCGAATTAACCCTTCATCTACAGCTTCTTTAGCGGGAGTTAAAGCTTCTTCAATCGTATAGTTGGTATCGGGGGCATGATATTGCCAAACGCCGATCGCTTGAGAACCACCGAGAGCTTCATAGCTTTGACGAATGGCAGTTCGCAAACGCTCTGGATTGCCATCGCGCTGCCAACTTCCTTGAGGTCGTATGACACCTCCTTTAGTAGCAACGGTGACTGCGCTAGTGTCTCCCTGGTATTGTTGCAGTGCTTTAGCAATTAGCTTTTCGTTGTGATGTTTGTCGGATTCATCCTGGCAGTAAGAATCAGCCGTATCGATTAGAGTTACACCCGAATCGAGAGCTTGATGAATTACGGCGATTGCATCCGATTCTGAAGGACGACCCGATATTGATAGAGGCATCGCACCAAGTCCGATCGCACTGATTTTAAGCTCTTTGCCCAGTTGTTTGTATTTCATAATTGAGTAAAATTAATGCCATTGTCTGAATTAAATTTAGAAATTTTGGCAATCGATCGCTTCTTACCTTAGTCAGAAACAAATAGCAAAGCGCGATCGCCGAGCGAGATAGATCGCATTTGTAACGTAATTTTTGCCTGTTGCCTTTTGTCACAAACAAACAACTTAAAAAACTACAGGTTTCAAACTAAATACCATTTAATACTTTATTAGGGTTTAAACCTTCTCTAAGTAAATTACCAGCAGTATTGTGAATGCCAAAATCTCCGCCTAAATGCGCTCCTAAAGTTCCGTGAACGTACATGATGCCTAAAATAGCCACGCCAATTAAAAGATAAGTCCATGATGCTTCGCGCGATCGCCCCGCACGCCAGCGATAACGCTGTAATCCTCGCCAGACAGCCATCGCCACAATCATTAGTAACAGCAACACTCCGCCTACACCATGTAAAATCATTGTCGTACCCGCACCCAACCCCCAGGCACTTTTAGCATTTAGAGGTGGTTGCGCCAGCATAATTTCTAAAAAACCTGCAATAACGGTAAAAAAAGTAATTGCCGCTGCCGCCAATACGTTATAAAAACCTACGGTATAAAAGCCAGAACGTACGGCAGGTAAATCTAAAAATTTGAGAATTGGTTTTTCCCAGGCAAAAAAAGTTCCTGCCAGATCGAAAATAATTCCGATAATAAATAAGCCTAAAGTAAAGTGAACCAAAACTGGATGTATGGGCAGTATATAAGGCAGTCCGTTTACTCCCAATCTAATACCCAATTGTTGTAACTGGTCGATTAGTTCTGAGTTCATTTAATAATTCCTCGGTTCATTGCTTCGACTACAGGCTTGACGTGCAGCCCGTATTCCCAAACTAGCTGAGTTCCCAGGAAAACCTGAAGACTTACTATAACGATTGAGAAAGTAGCAACACCGAGGTAAGCAGGAGGAACTTTTAAGGGGGTGCGATTGCGAATAACAAATCGCCAACCAGTAATAAAAGCCAGAATTGCCGCTAAAGACCAACCAATTAAAGTATGTAAATTCAACACTGGCTGTACTGCTTCATAGGGTGTCGCCAAACCTGCTTCAAACTGACCGAATAAGATTGCCACAAAGATAGCCGCCGTCGCCACAAACAAATTCCAGAAACTCACTTCGTGCAAATGTCGCTTATGAAAAAAATAGCCCACCACATCGCAAAAAAAAGCAAAAAACACCATTGCAATTACAAAGTGAACCACAATTGGATGTAAGGGGTCTGGATAGGGCAAGTTGGAATCGTTGAGGGGTAAAGTACTTTGTAGCTGTAAAGTTTTCATTTTAAGAAATAATGTACTCATCTATCTGGCTAGTTTCGAGAATCAACATTAGTTAAATTTGACTGTATTCGGACTGTCAAACCACAGTTCTGTGAGGAATGGCAATGGGTTGAGATTTTCTGCGACCAAGTATTGCTAACTTCTCTAACGGAGTTAAATTTGGTTGTGCCTGTTTGGGTAAATATTCATAAATAATTTCCAGGCGATCGCCGTTAGCAAAAATCTTAAAATAGTTAAGTTGAAAAGAAGGATAGTAAACTGCTGGTAAAAAACGAAAAATAGCAGAAATTCGCTTTAGTTTTTTGAGCCAGCTACCTGTATTCAAAACATAGCGAGAGCCTATTTGGGTTAAAGAAGGTTGATGGGTATGTCCATATACAAAGGCAAAAACGTCAGGATTGCGCTCGAATACCTGCTGCGCTGCTTGCAGATATAAACTTTGTTTTTGAATTTTTAGACCCTTTTTGCCTTTAAAACCATATCGGCGTAAGGTCTTTTGAATATCTCTAAAGACAAATGACAGGGGAATTAAAACTAGAATTAAACCAAATAAAAATAGCGTATCGATGAATATAACCAAATTTACCGTAAAATTTAAAGCTTCACCTGCAAAACCAAAGTTCTGTAAAAATGCTAACCAAGGTCTAGAAAAAAAACCATCAGCAACAATTCCTACACGTTCTAGTACCGCACTAATAAGAATTATAAAACTCACGCTCAACAGCAATAGAAAAGGTAACAGTATCCAGCGCAACCAAATACTCATTTCTTTGTAAAAATAGTTAGAAAAAAACCAGTGGGGAATTGCTTCATTAGGATAAACAGATTCGATATCTTTGAGCCACCGATACTTACCAAAGCGGGATTTTTCTACTAGACTATCTACAATTTGACTGACAATATAGTAGCCGATTGGTGTAACATAAGGATTACCAAAATCGTCAATACGATTAAAGTTATCATGCTGATTGCCGTGTTCGATCCAAATAGTTCGCCCCAGTAGCGAACGAGTAATAACCTCTTTTTCCTCTAAATCGATATTATAAGTTTGAAGAATGCTTTTGTAGTCGGCATAACAAGCGAGTTCGTAATCGTGATTTCCAGGTATTAAAGTAATTTTAATCTTTTCCCCAGTACGTTTGAATTGGTCAAACAGTCTGGGATATTGCTGAATAATCGTTTTTAACTTAGTTATGGGAGAAGTGCGCGTCATTTCCCAAAAGCTAAAAGCATCGCCTATAATAATCAACTCTGTGGGATTGGTCTGGCTCTCTAAAAGCTGTAAAAAATCAATTAACTCTGCTTCAAAGTCACAAGCTGTAAAGTTTTCTTCCCCACCAATATGAAGATCGCTGATGAAATAATATTCTGGACTGACCATAGATATCGCTCGCAACTGAATTTTATTAAACTCACCTACTGAGAATTTAATTAGAGTTTAGTACAAATAAGACTCAGACAGAAAGAAGCGAGCAATTCGCCAAGAGATTAGCCTGGTAATAAGTAATGTTGCTATGGGATTAATAAGGTAATAAGAAAGAAAGGATAGGCACCAGGCAGAAACTAACAGTCCCCAGACTAAAATCATCGGTACCTCTAAATCAAACCTCTGTCAGATCGAAGTTTGGCACATTTATACATAGTTAATTGCTAATAGTTCGTCACAATCTGATTACTCTGGCGAATACAATTCCCAAATAAAGAAAGAAAAAGCCACTAATAGCACTACCAAACCAATAAAAAATAGCTGTTTGCCAACTAAACTCGCGAATCAAATTGACTGTATCGAGTTCGTAACTAGAAAAAGTCGTATAAGAACCAAGGAAACCGATCGCTATCAATAAACGTATTTCAGGAGCAATTGGCAACGCTCTTTCTAAAACTAAGGTAATAATAATACCCATAGCGAACGAACCAGATAAGTTGACAAACAGAGTGGCGTAGGGGAAGTCAGTACCGAGAATTTGCGGCAACCACAGACTCAAGTAATAACGGCTTAAAGAGCCTGATATCGCACCTAAACTTACAGCGATGGGGTTACGAACTGAGGGTTTTTGTAACACTTCTGGTACGAAATGAGGGGCAATAGTTATAAAGTTAAACAGATTATTAAGGATGAGTTCCATTCAAGAAAATTCAACTAAAAGCTATTAGCTTAGTATCAAAGAGCAAACATTAACTATTAAGGCTAAAGGCTAAAGGCTAAAAGCTAAAAGCTTTTCTAAGTTTGCGGTTTGGATAGTGCCTGTAATTCCTCCCAAGAATAGTGAGCCAAGATTTTATTTTCCCCTGGTGCTTCTCCTAGAGTTTTCATCGCTTTGCGTTCGAGTTCTTCAAGATCTTCGATAGCTGCTTCGCCAACTGTACCACCAACTACAGCACCTGCGATCGCGCCAACTACAGCACCAGTTTTACCGCCAATTAGTTTGCTGCCAACAACTGCACCCGTCACACCACCGCCAACCGCACCAATTCCCTTTTCCATACCATGATGCTGTTGTTTACGAGCGACTTTTTCCGATTGTTGGTGTTGGTTTTCCAAATTCTTTTGTTCTTTATTCATGGTTTTTCTCCTTTATATATGTACGGGCAGTTCGCTTCGACAGCTTGGTAAAGGCGATTCGCGAACCGCACCTCTACTAATTTCTTGCCCCAACCGCAGCAGACATACCCACCCCCAGACGCTCTTTCAAATGCTCCGCTACCCTAATCGCATTGGCAACAATGGTTAAGGTAGGATTTACGCCTGCGTGAGAAGGAAAAAAGCTACCATCGACTACATAGAGATTGTCAATATCGTGGGTGCGGCAGTTGAGGTCTAAAACCGAAGTTTGAGGATCGTCTCCAAAGCGACAGGTACCGCACTGATGGGCTACTGCCGATAGGGGTAAATAGTTGCGAGGATAGATACCAAAGGGAACGACGTGTTTGGTACTGCGGTCTACGGCTTTGAGAATAGAAGTCCAGCGATAGATTAAGCGATCTCTGGCTTCGGTATTGTTAGGAGTATAGTCTAAATGCAGTTTACCGTTTTTCCACTGGACGCGATTGTTGGGGTCGGGTAAATCTTCGGTTTGTAACCACCAACCCGTAGTGTGTTTTGCCAAATCGTCTAGTAGAGTTTCTGGGGAAAATTTGACGTAGGGAGCGAGTAAAGGTGGTGCTTCGGCAGGCATCATGTGGGGTTTGACGTTGCCCGTATTTTGTACCATACCCATTGGGTAGGGAAAATCTGGTTCGCCCCAATAGTAATCATTCAGACCGATAGTTTTTTGATAGTTGGCTTCGTTGGGTCGATCTTGCAGGGCAACTATTGCCGTTGCTAAGTGTTTCATAAAATTTCGCCCTACTTGGTTGGAACTATTAGCCAAACCGTCTGGATGAGCATCATTACCAGAACGCAATAGCAAAGCCGCAGAATTAATCGCGCCACAGGAAACTACTACAATATCGCCAGAGAATAAACGTTTTTGTCCGTTAATTTCGGTTTCGACTCCCGTAACTTCGCCTCCAGACTCGTTGGTGTATAACTTGTCTACTCTAGCTCCCGTCATCAAAGTTAGATTGGGATAAACTCTTGCAGGACGTACGCAGTTGACATCGGCATCGCCTTTAGCGTGTACTAAACAGGGATAACCATCGCAGGTATCGCAGCGAATGCACTTAGACAATGTTTCGTCTACTTCGTTGAGTTTAATTGCTACTGGCAGATGAAAAGGGTAAAAGCCAATTTCACTCAATTTATCTACTATTCCCTGCATAAAGGGTTCTTGACTTACTGGCGGATAGGGATAATCAGCTTCTGTTGAAGGTTCGGTGGGATCTTCGCCTCGTTTGCCGTGGACGTTAAATAGTTTTTCGGCTCTGGTGTAATAGGGAGCAAAATCTGAGTATTTGAGCGACCAGGCAGGAGAAATACCGCCTCTGTGCTGCACCTCTTCAAAATCTCGCTCTCGCAACCTTAACAAAGCCGCACCATAAACTTTAGTATTACCTCCTACCCAATAACAGGTTTGAGGACTAAAGGTATTGCCGTCTTTATCGCACCACTTTTCATCGGTAAAGTAGCGGTGATTTTGATAGACTTCAGTAGGATTCCAGTTGTCTTTTTCACGGGGTAAAAACTCGCCTCGTTCTAAAAGCAAGATTTTTTTACCCGTAGGTGCGAGTTCGTGTCCCACAGTGCCACCCCCTGCCCCCGTGCCAATGATAATGATGTCATAATGTTCTCGATCGATATCCATAATATTTAAGACAAATAATTTTTAATTTCTCCCTCTGCTCCCTGCTCTCCTGCCTCCTTGCTTCATTTAATCCCCCCCGCACATCTACCAACGGCATTAGCAGCCTCGACATGATGAGAGCGAACCGTTCCTACTTCGCCAGCATGAGCCAGGGAAACAGCAACGCTAATTACGCCTAGATGAGAGAAAGCTTGAGGAAAGTTGCCCAAATGTGCCCCTGTTTTAGGGTCTAGTTCTTCGGCAAACAGTCCCAAAGAACTGCTTCTAGCTAAAATGCCTTCGTAATAGGCGATCGCTTCTGATGTCCTTCCCGCTCGAATTAGACTATTAATCAGCCAAAAGGTACACAGCACAAACGCCCCTTCTTGGCTATCGGCTTCTGAGTCTGGCTGGCGATAGCGGTAACACAAACCATTAGTTACTAAATGTGTAATTGTGGCATCGATAGTTGAAATCATACGGCGATCGCTACCGTCGATAAATCCGACAATTGACAGCAGTAAATTAGAGGCATCTAAAGTTTCATTTTCGTAAGACTGTTTAAAAGCACCGAGTTTTTCGCTCCAGCCTTTGTCAAATACTTCAGCGCGAATCTTTTCTCTTTCTGTTTGCCACCAAGCAGTATCTCCTGACAACTCCATCGCTTTTGCCATCTCAATACCGCAGTTGAGAGCGACCCACAGCATCACCTTACTATAAACATAATGTTGCTTTTTACCGCGTATTTCCCATACGCCGTTATCTGGTTCGTGCCAATGTCGGGCAACCCAATCAAGTAAAGGGCGAATCTGCTTCCAAATCTGACTGGGATCGTATTTTTCCGTCTTCCAGGCAAAGTGCAGGGTACTTAAGATTTCACCATAAACATCAAGTTGCACCTGCTGCGCGGCTTGATTGCCAATCCTGACTGGTTGGGAATTGCGATAGCCGCTGAGATGCTCTAGCTTTTGTTCCTTTAATTCTCCTCGTTCGGTAATTGGATGAATAATATTAATCTCGCTACCTTTTAACATAGTTCTAGCCAACCAGTCGAAATAAGGATGCTCTCCTTCGAGATAACCTGCCAACAACAGGGCATATAAAGTCAAAGACGAGTCGCGAATCCAGGTAAAGCGATAGTCCCAGTTGAGTTCGCCACCAATCTTTTCCGGTAGCGAAGTAGTAGGTGCGGCAATAATTGCCCCCGTTGGAGTATAGGTCATTAGTTGCAGCGTCAGCGCACTGCGAATTACTGTCTCGCGGTAAACTCCTTGATAGGTACACTTATTCGCCCAGCGTTGCCAGTAATCGACGGTCAATTTTAAAGCCTCAGCAGGAGTGGGTTGGGGAAGTTCGAGAGCTTCTTGAGTCATTAAAGTAAAAGCAATTTCTTCACCCGCTTTTAAACTCAGGCGACAAACTAAAGTATGGGCTGCACAGTCAATTTTCCAATCAGTCGGACTGGTTACGGTAAAACTATTAAAAGTAATTTTGTTGCCATCGCCATCAAAATCGGGCAAACTCCTTCCATAGTCGGGACGAGGCGTAAAAGTGCTGACTATTTCGACCGTTCCTTCAATGCCTCTAACCAGGCGAATCAATCTTCCTGGTGCTGCTCTTTGCCCTGCATCGCTATTAATATCGAAAAAATCGATTAGCGATATCTTGCCCTCAGCACTGGTAAAAATTGTTTCCAGTACGTTAGTTTCATAGATATATTGACGGCTGCGATCGCTAAAATTAGTCGGTCGAATGCTCCAACTGCCACCGCGATCGAGATCTAAAATTCGCGCAAATAGTGAAGGAGAATCAAAACGAGGCAGACAAAGCCAGTCTATTGAGCCGTCACTGCTAATTAAGGCTGCTGTATGACAATTACCGATAATGCCATAGTTTTCAATTGGAGGGAATAAGGAATTTTTTTTCACTGTATAAAGAGTATTAGATCGCGATCGCGATCGCCTGTAAACTGGTGCCGTTAAATAAAAGCAAATAAATTCTTTTAATTATTCATCACATAGTCATTATTAAAATTACAACTGCCATTTGTCATACTCGTGTCAAATAGATGAAGATTTTCTATTAAAGCGATTCTTCAAAGCAGTGGTTATCTGATGAGATCTCAACCAACACAAATTACTGTATCAACATGGCAACTGCCAAAAATCCTAATTGAAAAATACACCTACAGTGCAGGTACAGTAGAACCGTTACCCAAGCATTTCCATCATGAATATCAGTTGGGAATGAGTTTTAATTGTCAGGGAGAATATTTTTATCGCGGTGCTTATTATCCCGTTCCTATTGGTAGTTTGAGTATTATTCATTCGGGAGAAGTTCATGCTCCTAGCGAACGGACTTATTTACCCAAACCTGCTAGTTTCTTGATGATGCACGTCAACCCAAGTTTATTAACAGAAATTGCTTTAGAAATTGCCGACAATGGTAGAGTTCCTTTTTTTACCCAACCAATTTTGTCCGATCGCTCTCTAGCGAAATTGTTTCATCAACTTTGTATTGCTACTGCAACCCAGACAACTAAATTAACTAAAGAATCTTTACTGGTGGATTTTTTTTCTAATTTGATTAGTTGCGATCGCGAGTTTACACCAAAATCTTATTCTCAAGTCAGACCTGCAATCGCGCTAGTTTGCGATTATCTCCAGGCTAACTACGAAGATAACGTATCTTTAGCAGAATTAGCAGACATAGCAGGAATGAGCCGTTTTTATCTCAGTCGTCTGTTTAAGCGAGAAAAGGGTTTATCTTTGAGTGCTTATCAAATACAGATAAAAATCGATCGCGCCAAAAAACTTTTAGCCAAAAGAATGCCAATTTCTAGTGTAGCTACCGCAGTAGGTTTCTACGACCAAAGCCAACACCGCGATTGGATATGCTTTCTAGCCGAAAGCATCCCTCGCGGTCATTTTGGATCGCATTTCAAGCGTCTGGTTGGGACTACACCAGGAAATTATCGCGCTGGACAATAATTTCCTATACAAGCTTCAAAAGTCTTTCATAAGATGATTCTGCATTGAATTAATAATGTTGTTCTACAAATTTCAACAAGCAATAATTAACAAAAAAAAGCAAGAACATGAAAGACAAGCATCTGAATTATGAAATAGAAGTCATGATTAAATACGGTAGGTATACTAATAAGTATTAGTGAGTAGTTTACTAATATGATAAATATTAAATGTCAAGCTATCTTATTCGATCTTGACGGAACTTTGGTAGATTCAACTGTTTGTGTAGAACGGCATTGGCAGGAGTGGGCAAATAAGCATAGTTTAGATGCAAAAGAGATTTTGAAAATATCTCACGGTCGCCCTACTATAGATACTATTCAATTAGTTGCTCCTCATTTAGATGCTGAGACTGAAGCAGAAGCACTAGATAAATCTCAAGCTAAGAATCTCTCTGGGGTAGTCGCAGTACCAGGAGCGATTGCTTTACTGACCAGTTTACCCCAAAACAAATGGGCAATTGTTACTTCAGGAAACCGACAGATCGCTACTAACCGTCTTCTTCACGTTGGAATACCAATACCCGAATGTTTAATTACCACTAATGATGTAGAGCAATATAAACCTCATCCTGAAGGATATTTAAAAGCCGCACGACATCTTTCTGTAGCTCCCGACAAGTGTGTCGTAATTGAAGATGCACCTGTGGGACTACAAGCAGCTTCTGCTGCTGGAATGAAAGCGATCGCTGTGACAACAACTTATTCAATATCAGATTTAAGTATGGCAGATGTTTGCATATCTGGTTTAGAAAATATTTCAGTCAAGCCTCCCATTTCAGAAGAACCAGCAAATTGGATTGAGTTAGAAACTCAAATTTTGGATTGTAAATAACCAAAAATTATAAAGAAAAAGAATCATGCAATACAAATTACTTGGAAAAAGCGGACTCAGAGTATCCCAACTCTGTTTGGGTACAATGACCTTTGGCGAAGACTGGGGTTGGGGTGCATCATACGAAGAAAGTAAAAAGATTTACGATACTTTTCGCGAAGCTGAAGGTAATTTTATCGACACTGCCAATATTTACACTAACGGCACGAGCGAACAGTTTTTAGGCGAGTTTATTGCTTCTGAGAGAGATGCAGTAGTTTTAGCTACTAAGTACACTAATGGCTTGGGTGATGGTAATCCTAACGGTAGTGGCAACCAGCGCAAAAGTATGGTGCAGTCGGTAGAAGGTAGTTTAAAACGATTGAACACCGACTATATCGATCTGTTATGGCTGCATACCTGGGACTTTATGACTCCACCAGAAGAAGTGATGCGAGCCTTCGACGATTTAGTAAGAGCGGGAAAAGTATTATATATTGGTATATCAGACGCTCCAGCCTGGGTGGTAGCTCAATGCAATACCTTAGCTGAGTTAAGAGGCTGGACGCATTTTATTGGTTTACAGATTGAATATAGCCTAATTCAACGCGCCCCCGAACGAGAATTGTTACCAATGGCGCGAACTTTTGATATTGGCGTTACAGCCTGGTCGCCTTTAGCGAGTGGTTGGCTGACGGGTAAATACACCAACGGTAAAGATGATGGTAACGACAAACGATTGGATAACGAAATGATGGAAGGATTTGTAGATAAGAGCGATCGCAATACCGCCATTGCTAAAGAAGTAGATAAAATTGCCTCAAGTACGGGACATAGTTCTTCTCAGGTGGCTTTAGCTTGGTTATTGAGTAAAAACGTAATTCCCATCGTCGGTGCGAGAAAAGTTGCTCACGTCGAAGATAATCTTAAATGTATTGATGTTAAATTATCTCCAGAACAAATAAAACAGCTAGACGAAATAAGCCAAATAGAACTTGGTTTTCCTCACGACTTCTTTAAAGCAGATATGGTGAGAAATTTTGTTTACAATAGTGCTTTCGATCGAATTATCAACCATCGTTATTCACAGTTGACAGAATAAATAACACATTCATTCCAAAAAGAAACCATAGGTATAATTAACCGAGATTGAATTAGCTCTAACCCTACTAACCACCAACAACACCAATTTTCGGTACGAACTGCGTAAGGTCAGTAATTAACCTATAAAGCTGTATTTCATCATCGTTCCTATTTTTTAAAGACAAAACTGTTTGCTTCCATAATTCTGTATAGATTAATATCTTCTTCTACCAAACAGGCATGACCGCTATGGGGTAAAGTTACAACTGTTGCCTGGGGAAAAATTTTTGCCAAACGCCTTACTTCTTCAACAGAGGGTAAAATTAAGTCCTGTTCGCTGCCAATTAACAGAACGGGTTGAGTTATCTGCTTGAGTTTAGCTTCATTTAATTCAAACTCTCTCATCATTGCCAGACGCTGCTGGGCAGTTTGTTTGGGAGCGGATTTAATTGTGTCTGCTAAATCTTGACGAGCTTGAGAAGAAATTCGATTGATGGGAGCGAGAAAAGGTAATGTAAGAAAAGCAGAATGGTTGTAAAAAAAGTCTGGTGTTAGGGGAAATAATAGCGAACCAAAGTTGAGCAAAGGAACTCGATGAAACGAAGAAGCGGGATTGACTAAAATGATTTTCTCAAACAGTTTGGGAGCTTGTTCTAAAACTTTGAGTGCCAAACAACCGCCAAAAGATTCGCCACAAAGATAGACGCTACATTTGGGATTCGATTTTAATTCGTCTTCAATAAGAGCCAGTACCGATTCTGCTAAAAGCTCCCAATTATCTAAATCTTCAGGAGGAATCACAAAACAGCGCACGTTAAAGGCAACTTCTAAACTAGCCGTTTGCCGAGACATCAACTCTTTACCCGTTTCGTCCAATCCTGGTAAGAAAATTAATAGGGGGCAATTGGGTTTATTTTCTTGAGGACTATAAAAATAAGCATTTTCGTGTTGCAGTTCGGGCATAGAACATCAAACAAATAAATGGTTTGCTGCCAGAAAAATTCGACCTGGCTCAATTATTGGCAATTGGCACGCTAGTAAAAGCTTCTGTATCTGGAATGTAAAGATCGACTCTATTAACATTTTCTGGTATATTCATCCAAACATAAGCATCTGCTGAAGGTTGTTCGTTAATTGCCATTACTTTTAAATTTACACCAGGAGTTGCGTTATCTAAATCTGCGCTATAAGTTTCACCACTAGCGGGATCGCGAGCGGTAGTACTAGCAAAATAAATACTTTTGGTTACTAATCCAGGCGCAGCTTTTCCTGTTGAAGTCAGACGAATTCTCATCTGGACGTTAACCTTGCCTGATTGCTGGGGAACGCGATTGGCTTTGAGCAGTTCTATTGTGGCCAGGTTACTAAAGGCACTACGAACGAATTGACCTGGCTGAATTACTGCATTATTTGTGGCTGCTGATGGCGAGGCTATAGGTGTTGTTGGTTCGGAATTCGGTTGAGTTGAGTTAAGATTCGGACTATTATTTGCAGTAGTTTTGAGTTCGGCGATCGCAACATCCAGTTTTTGTTGTAAATTTAATACCTGTATAATGCTAAAACCACTGCTAAATAGAGCTAATAGCGATGCTAAAACCGCTACACCCGATAAAAAGTTGCTCATGCTAAAAACTAAATTAAATTTTCTCAGATCGAGTGTGAATTTTTAGTTACTCTATCGATGATAGATAAATAAATTTAAATAGATTTTGCTTTTCAATTGCACAAATTGATTCCGAACGGAATCGCGCTTGTTATTAGCAGCTACAAATTTTGATATTTCTATAACTAAAACTAAAAAGAAAGATTAGGGAGTAATATGGCATCGAGGGAATATAGCCCAGGTCCAAATACCATCAGTACGAGCATAATCAGAATATAAACAAAAGCTTTTTCGCAGCTTGGTGCTTCGGCTTTTCCTTTCGGTCCTTTATAATAGTCGGGAGGATTTAAATAAGGATCTTGGGCAACAAAAGGTTTACCACCCTTAATATGCAAAAACAAAGCCAGTGCCATACAGCATAAAATACCGATACTAACCAAACCAGTCAGAAAACCAGCAATCAAACAAAAGCCGCCCAAAAACATAGTTGCCGCCCCAATAAAACAGAGAAATACGGGCATTTTTAGATTCTCAGACCACTGTTTTAAATGAGTCAGTTTGGGATAGCCGTGAAGAATAAAGATAATCCCAATACCAATCCGAAAAATCAACAAAATCCAGCTTCTTATTTCTCCTGGAAAACTATTGGGGGGATAGATTAAAGCCAATTCTCTCGTAGCTGACAAGACGGGAATTTTGAAAAGCATACCGCTAGTTAAGAGAAAAGCGACCGCAGCATAAATAAATTTATTTATAAATTTGACCATTATTGTTTAGCTCCAAATCTAAAATATTTAAGGTTGCTGTACTCCCCTAGTAATCTGTCAATTTTAAATTGAGTGGTTAAGGCAGACTGGGGGACTGGGGACTAGGGGAAATATTACTCATCATTAATTAATGGACAGACCACTAGTATTAAGTGCGATCGCATAAAGAGAAGTTTTTGCCGTAATAAATAAACGGTTGCCTTCTCGTCCACCAAAAGTAAGATTGGTACATACTTCTGGTACCAAAATTTTCCCCAAATGTGTACCATCAGGTGCATATACCTGAACGCTATCGGCAGAACTGGTAAAAATATTGCCATGTACGTCTAAACGAAAACCATCTGGTTCTCCAGGTTCGATGACGGCAAACACCCGACCGTTTTCTGCATAGCGATTTTCTCTTACTTCATAGACGCGAATATAGTGATGCTGTTGGGGATGTTCGGCAGCAGAAGTATCGGAAACATATAACAGGCTTTCATCGGGACTAAATGCCAGTCCGTTCGGTTTTGCCATTTCTTTAATTACCGCATCTATTTCTCCCGTTTCTGGATCGAAACGATAGACAAAATCACCAGCCTGTTCCTGTTCGCCTCCGTATCCCTGATTTTCGTGAGTAATACCAAAAGTGGGGTCGCTAAACCAAATCGTGCCATCGCTTTTGACTACCAGATCGTTAGGGCTATTTAGCCGCTTACCTTGATAGCGGTCTACCAAAACCTTCCACTCACCGTCGCTTTCCTGTCGAATAATTGCTCGTTGACCCTGAGAACAAGAAACGAGACGACCTTGTAAATCGAGATAATTACCGCTTTGATAGTGGGATGGCTGACGAATCACTTTATTTCCCTCGGTAGGACTCCAGCGCAACAGACGATTGCCGTGAGCATCGCTCCAAATTACGCTATCATCTTCGGGAAGATAAACAGGTCCTTCTCCGTGAACCGCACCATCTGTTAGTTTTTTCAGCGCCGCATTGGGAATTAACAAAGGTTTGAGGCGATCGTCATAAATTTCAATACCTTTTTTATTTATCATTTAGCATTTATCAATTAACGTCTTTTAATGTTTAATGTTTAATGGTCAATGCTAAGAGCTAATTTCAACTAAAGTCCCCAGGCTGCGCTGCAATCCATTTTTTATCTTTTAATTGCACTACCATTAATCTGGCTGGTTCGTCACCTACCGTACCAGAAAGATGCCCTTGATGTCCTTTGTCATTTGGCTTGGTATTTTGATCGCCACCAAAAGAAATTTCACCAGCACCCATCTCTACGCGCTTACCGTCCATTGTTTCGACAAACCAGCGACCAGATAGAGGAACGATCCACTGTGGCTTAGGGTTTTCATGCCACTCGCCAACCCAACCGACTGGCTGAACGGTAAACAAAACTTCTGCATCGCTGCTAAGTAAATGGTTATTCCACTGCGGATCGGCATCGCCACCCATACTTTCTTTTTCAAAGTTAGTTAATTCACATTGAGTTTGATGGCTAATTCCATCTCTATCAGTCCATACGTGCCAATATTTTACTTTTGGTTTACTCATAATATTCTTGTTGTCAAACAGTAATTAACATTATGGCGTGTCAGCTATAAACTTTAACCAGAGAGCCTTAGCGATAGGGATAAGAGTCGGAAAAATAGGCGATTGACTTAATTTTTTATCCACTAATTGCAAGTTAAAGCTCCAAGTTTGTAAGGGTTTGGTGTAAAAATTCAGCGATACTTCTGTTCCTCACATCGCCCAGGCGATCGCTACGGCGCGTTCGATCCCAGAATTTGCACCAGTAATAAAAGCAACTTTTCTTTCTAGCTTTGCTGCTGGCAAGTAGTTATATAGATCGCTATCTGGTCGGGAAGTCATATCTGCTTGAGATGCAGGATACTCCAACTGTTGTAGCGGAATATCATCGGGAGTAAGACGACGTTCTTTATTGACCATTTTTTCTACCTTGGTTTGTAGTTCGATATTTGTGTTTTTTAAATTCGAGCGTACGAATATGTATTATTAGCAATTTCGCATTTTTACCAAGTTTTTTTACCAATATGCTATTATTCTTACTTTTATTTTTGCAAGGTTATCGTCTATCAAAAGTTATAATATTTTTGTTTTTTATACTGAAGCTTTTTAAAACAAATATACTGAAAGTATGTCATGTAATTGAGACAGTATTGACATATCAATGACATCTTCTAAATTTATGCTTAAAAAATAAAACCATAAAAAATTAAAATTCGCAATATTAGAGTAAAAAATAAGAAATAAGTATCATACCGTACAAAAAACGAGTTATTCATACTTCTTTCTATTAAAAATTTAAAAATATATCTCTATCTTTTGATTTAATATTTTTTTTTGGAAAAATACTATTATCGATTTATTAAAGTAAATAAACAGAGATTGTAGAGAGAGACGACTAATGTTTTTTCATAAAAAAGAATTAATCGCTAAATCCGTCAACGTTAAAGAACCAAATCCACGTTTTGCTCAGTTACTATTAGAACAATTTGGTGGGGCTACTGGAGAACTTTCTGCGGCACTTCAATATTGGGTACAGTCTTTTCATACAGAAGACCCTGGTATTAAAGATATGCTGCAAGATATTGCCATAGAAGAGTTTAGTCATCTAGAAATGATTGGCAAACTAATTGAAGTACACACCAAAAATGTCGATCAGACAGATGCTTTCAAAAGTACTTTATTTGCAGTTAGAGGTGCTGGACCGCACTTTTTAGATTCTCAAGGTTCGGCTTGGAATGCCAATTATATTAATGAAGGTGGTCATGTAGTTCGAGATCTTAGAGCTAACATTGCTGCTGAAGCGGGTGCACGTCAGACTTATGAATCTTTAATAAAATTAGCGCCAGACGAAGGTACAAAAGAAACTCTAGTACACTTACTAACTCGCGAAATTTCTCATACTAAAATGTTTATGAAAGCCTTAGATTCATTAGGTAAATTAACCGATCCTTTCTTCGGTAACGTTCAACCTGATGAAACAGTAGACATTTACTATAACTTGTCTACTTCTACTTCAGAAAATGGTGCAAATCTGGAAATTGACGAGCGCGGACCCTGGAATTCTGATAAAGATTTTCGTTATATTGCCAATCCTACGCCAGAGAAAGCATAGTTAGCATTATTAGAGCGAAATTTAGAAGTCAGGAATGAGGAATAATCTACCGTCCAAACTCTTGCTCCTTTTATCCCCAAGATAAAGTCGTAAATTTCGGTGTTGCACAAATAAAGTATGATAAAGGCTATGATGCAATGCCCAGAATGTAACTCCCAAAAAATGATTGCGCTCATTTAATCAGTAAGACGACGATGACTATAGTTAAGAGCCAAGACTATAGTCATCGCCACTATCAGGCTCGTTTACACCGCAAGACGTTCTGTTATTCTAAATCTTTTAAGAAGCTTGAAGCCTCGATTAGACTTCTAAGCTACTATTTAAAACATTAATCTATACCAGTTTTTAGCTAATCATCTATTCATTGAGCAACGCCTTTAAGTACATTAAATTTAAACAAAAACAAAATCTTCGGCACTAAGTTCATTAAATAGAATATTCGCTACATTTCCCAGAGATACCTCGTTTTCTGTACCATCAATAGCAACTATACTCGTACTGCGGATATCGCCAAATGCAGGTAGTAGTTTGAGATCGTCAAAAGAAGATATTCCTGCCACGCCACCGATTCCAATTTTATCCACTCCCAACTCAAAATCAACGATAGTATTTCTGGTATCTTCTAAATTTGGTAAACCTAAATTAGTTAGCTGTCTAGTTTCAGTTACTGTGTCTGGTATTGCACCATTAGCCAGCCAGAACTGGTCGGCTCCCTCATTACCATAAAGAAGATTATTATCGCCACCCAAAATTCTGAGAATATCGTCGCCACTACCACCAACTAACTCGCTGTTTTTCCCACCCAAGAGTATGTCATTTCCTGCGCCACCATCAAGACGATTATTATTTCGATCGCTTGAAGCATTTAAGATGTCATCTCCATCTTGACCGAACAGGCGATCGTCTTGGTTAGCAAAAAGTTCGTCATTCCCATCTCCGCCATAAACCCGACGATTGTTTTTATCGGGTCTATCGAAGATGTCTGCTTCATCCCCCAAAAAGAAAAAGGTTGGAGAAGACAAACCTTGAGATTCTAAAGGCGATGGAAAAGAAATATTGCTATTACCAAAAAATGTGTCTGCTTCTGATTCATTGGGAATAGTAATCGCTAAAGACTCTACAGTCTCTTCACCGAAGTTAGCAAATGAATATTTGTTTCCTGGAGCGATATAAACAAAAGTGTCTGATTCTGCCAATCGAACTTCATCGTTAATTTGAAATGACAAACTTCCTTCACGAACATAAAATGCTTCGTAGTCCTCACTTACAAGTGGATCGGGAAAATCTGCTGAATTTAAAGCAATCTGACCCCTGATTTCTCCTTCAGGATTGCCTTTAGTATGAACTTGAAAGTAAAAACTACTTTCTTCTCCAACATTACCATCACCGCTGATAAAATCAGTTAAATCTGTAGGAATTTCCGCTTCCGTACTTTCCCATGTGCCACTAATAGTAGTAGAGCCATCATCGTTTACGGTAATATCGAGATCGCTTTCATCCTGTTGTTGGGGATCTAGAAGCTTAAACTCATGAGCACCACTGCTGCCGCGATCGCCCGAATGAAGATGAATAGCCACAACATCATCGAGTTCGTTGTTTGGAGTTTGAGGGCTACTTAACGCGAGCGTATCTCCAAAATCTAAACCAGACACAGTTAAGCTGTATTCAATTTCTCCAGCTTCGTTAATTTGTAAATTGGCAATTCCAGTTGCTGACGATGCTGTCGGTGCTAGCACCTGAGTGTCATTTAAATAAGCTGCGACTAAAGTAGTAGTAGATTGAGGGGCGAGAGAAAATTGATTATAAGATAGTTGGTTGCCCAGTTCATCTTCTGTTTCTGTTAGCGTGCTTAAAGAAGTGTATTCAACGCCAAACTCATCAGTAAGAGTTGGACGTTCGCTAGCGGTAAAAATGCTAAAACCATCAATTCCCTTTACCTGACTTCTGATATTATTCTCTAACTTCTTAGGTATATCATCAGGTAGTACCAGTACGTAGTCAGGTGTTCCTTGAGGAGGTTCGTATCCCGAAAATGCAATTCCTCCGCCAGTTCTTTGTCCAAACTCTAACTGTTTGGGATCGATTCCTAGAGGTGGAGGTAAAATCTGTTCTTCTCGATCTTTGACTGGAGTACCTGCAAACTCGAACAATAAGTCTAAACCGCCTGGAGTAGTTAGAGAAAGAATTCGCGCTCCACTGTTTGTTCCCGATGTTGCTTCATCTGAATCTGGGTTGGCAAATCCATGAGGTCTAAGTCTGGGACCGAAAATAAAAGTTCCTTCTGGCAATCCCTCTAAAAGAAATTCTTGACGCTCTTCTCCTGGAGGAATATCGATCGCGCCAGCTTCATTACCCAGAAAGAAACTAACCCGACCTTCTTCGACGAAAAAAGCTTCGTGTTCAAAATTGTGAATGTGTGGTGGTGGTCCGCCTCCTTCGGGAATAAAAAAATCAAAAACATTAAAACGAAAGTCAGTTTCTTTGCTAGTAGCTAAAAAAGTATATAAATCTCCAGAAGTATAGATTGCAGGGCGTTCGTTTAAGGGTGCATCTTGAGCAACAATTAGATAATCATCAACTACTTCTGTTCCTAATGATGAAAGAGGATCGAGTTTATTTAACTTATCGGCAGTCTTATCTCGATCATGTGAATGCTCCAAGTTGTGTTCGTTGTCTAAATTGTCTTCATTCACAAGTATTGGTAAAGAATTTATTGGATGTGTCATAAAGCTAAATTTACTTGAATTAATGTGAGTTAATGATGGTATTTGAATCTATGGCAATAAGATTGATAGTTCGTAGTGAAGCTATACCAACAATCACTCGTCTCCTTCGATAAAAAAAATATTGCTTGCCGAAAATTCTGAATGCATATTATGAAGCAATCGAGAAAAAGTAGGGAAGACAAAAACTACAAGCAGTACAATTCCAAAAAATAAAGCTACAGATGAATTGCGAGGGAGCAGGAAAAATTCATCGATCTGTAGTCTACATTTAGAAAATTGGTATAAGAAGCAAATAATTAGAAATTGACTATTTATCCTCAATCCTTAACTTCTAAATTTTTCTTCTCTAGTTCTTCTCGATTGATTTTTAAGTTCAAATCAGTTTCACTTAATCGAGCGTTTTTTTTGATAGTTGCAAATAACTTGAGTGTCTAGTTGTTATTTAGCTCTAGATTCTTAATTTGCATACTTGCAACGAACGATAGATACATTGTTACGAAATTTTTTATTGAAAATTTTGTCTTATGACTCAGATGCCAATGATGACTAAATCTTCAGCTACACCATATAAAAATGCCGTTCTAGACGATCTCGAACTACAAGCGGCTTTACAAAATATCAATCCTGAATTTGGTAATTTTGTGACTCGCGTTGCTGGTGAAGCCTGGGGACTACCATTAATCGATCAAAAAACCAAAGCCTTAATTGTAATTGCGGTTGATGTAGTCAATCAAAATTTATTAGGTCCTGGTACTCCTTTTGCAGCCCATGTAGATATGGCAATGAAACAAGGAGTAACTAAAGCAGAAATTGAGGAATTACTCTTATTTTTGTGCGTTTACGCTGGATTTAACAAAGTTGCTGGTAGTTTTGGCGCGTTAGAGCGAATTTTAGCTCCACAGTAAACAATCCAGTTACTTTTTGACTATTCCCTATTTCCTATTCACTAAGGAGAAAAGAAGTGACAATTTTGACTACAACTCGAAAAACCGATTATGCGGCACGCGATCGCCAGGGAAGATTGGCTTTTTATGTTTTGTTATGGAAACGCAGGGGTATTACCCGCGAACTGTTTGATGACTATTGGCGTGATGTTCACGGTCCCGTTTGCGCTCGTTTGCCCGGTCAATATCAGTATTGGCAGTTTCATTTAGACCGCAATGAAGGGGGTTTGTGGCCTGCAATTCCTGGTATTGAATATAGTTGCAATGATGAAGAGCAATTTAATGGGATCGCGGAACTGACTTTTACTAGCGAAGCCGAACGCAATGTCTGGTTTAAATCGGCTGCAATTTTAATGGATGACGAACATAATATTTTTAGTAAAGCGATCGGCTACAATACCAACTCTGGTAATTCGATTACCTATGTCGATGGAATTCCCAGTGGCGAACCCAACGGCAATCTAGGTTTGTTGAAGTTCCATATTATGGTGAGGAAATCACCAGGGGCTAGTGTTGCCGCTTTTCGTCAGTATCTAACCGAGAGTTACGCCCCCGCGATCGCTCGCAGCGAATCGGTATTAAAATTACGTTTGCACCTATTTGAAGAAGTAGACAACTCTCGCCCCGATGCGGCTGGAGTGTCTCACTTCGAGCCGCCAGAACAACAGTATCAGGCAGCGGTGGAAATTGCCTTTGCCAATCCTTTAGAGATGGAAAAATTCTTTAGTTCCACCGAATACGCGATCGCTACTCAAGATTTAGCCAGATATGTAGACCGCTTTTTACCTTTCCCCGAACGTACGGCATACACCTTTGTCTACGACGGCAACATGACCCTGGCAGGTCAGCGTAGCTCTACTGTTGCCGAATTAATTGCCAATATTGGCGCGACTAACCAACTCAAAGAGGATGTAACTACTCTCATGCTGCAACAACAACTAATTCAGACCAACGGTAAAGCCTCGACTAACGGCGCGGCACAGGCTGCCTCGACACCTGTTAGAAAACGCACCAATTTCTATCGCGAGCTAGCTGCCGATTATTCTCGACCTGGATTGGTAACTGCTTATGTAGCGAAAAAGCTGATTGAAGATGGCGAAAAGTTTGCGGCTATGAAAGAGCCAACATTACCAGAAATTGATTCTAGTTATACTCTCCAACAAATCGAACAGGAAAACCAAGACTGGTGGCCCACTCATTGCGAAGCTTTAAGACAGGGACGGGGCGATATTTTAACCGCTGAATATCGCGACGACCTAGTGTATTTATGCCAAGACGGTCCTTATTATGGCTTAGACGAGCAAAAAGAACGAGAAAAACACTGGTGGGCATTAATCGCTCAACCTGGTGTAACTATGTGCTGGCCCATCGTGATGTTTCACGGCGAGGTAACTTACTTTGAATGGAAATGCGTCGATGACGAAACTAACGAAACTCTCGCTAAAGGTAATGTAACCTGGGTGCGTCGGGGTCATAGAGGCGGATGTCATCTCAAAACCGAACAGCTAACTTTTTATCGTGACGTTTTTGCCCCAGATAGCTTGCTCGGCTTGATTACAACCTAAACAACAATGACTAATGAGCGATAAAAGGTTCGATAACTTTTTAGCTAGCGCGACCGATAAACACAATTCGGCATTAATTAATCCCAAAACCAAAGCTTTAATTGCGATCGCCGTCGATCTGGTTAACGGAATCAATCGAAGTTCGAGTAATTCTCTAGCTATCAGCATAGATAATGCCCTACGGCAGGGAGTTACCTACAAAGAGATTGAAGAACTGTTGTTGTTGCTCTGCGTTTATGGGGGATTCAACAAGGTCGCTAGCTGCTTCGGAATGGTAAATGAGATTTTAAGTGGTAACAGACAAATGATATCTGCAAACAAAGAAGATTATGCCATACGCGATCGCCCAGGAAAGGTGGCTTTTTACGTGCTGCTGTGGAAACGTCAGGGGATCGATCGCCAATTATTCTACGACTACTGGAAAAACGTACACGGTCCTCTCTGCGCTCGTCTACCAGGTCAAGACCGCTATTGGCAGTTTCATCTCGACTCAAAACGCGCTGGTATTTTTCCGCAAATTCCTGGAGTTGAATATATCTGCAACGATACAGCACAGTTTGACGGAATTGCCGAATTAACCTTTAGATCCGAAGCCGACCGCCAGAGTTTCTTTGATGCTTCGGGAATTTTAATGGCTGACGAGCATAATTTATTTAGTAAAGCGATCGGTTATAACACTGCCGTTGGTAATTCTCAAACCTACGTCGATCGCTTACCTGTAGGCGATCCTGTTGGTAAAGTGGATGCGCTCAAATTCCACATCATGCTGCAAAAAGCTGACAGCGTTAGTTTGACTGAGTTTCGTCAATATCTGAGGGATAATTTTGCAGGGGCGATCGCTCTGAGCGATTTAGTTTTGAAATTAAGACTGCATCTATTTAAAGCAGTAGATAACTCTCGTCCTGATGCTTCGGGAGTGTCTCACTTTGAACCACCCGAACGACAGTATCAGGCAGCGGTAGAAATTGCCTTTGCCAATGCTTTAGAGATGGAACAGTTTTTTGCTTCTACTGAATACGCGATCGCGACCAGAGATTTGGCTCGATACGTCAGAGCCTTCTATCCTTTTCCCGAACAAAGCACTTATACCTTTGTCTACGATGGCAAACTGACTCTGGCAGGTAAATGTAGTTCTCAAGTTGCCGATTTAATTTTACAGGCAGGGGCAACTAATCAGCTTAAAGAGGATGTGGTTGCTTTGATGAATGGTAAGGGAAGAATTGGATCTGTCGATGCTGGAGCCATGTCGTCAGAGTCTCAATCTAGCAATCAGAGCCACAGCAATACTGGATTGGGTCATTACCTCCAGGGAGTGCAACACTTTGGCGTAACTGTAGATAACATGGCGCAAGCGGTGGAATTTTATACCGAAGTGTTGGGGGGCAAACTGGTAGTCAGTGAAGACGAATTGGTAGGGGATAAAGCACAGAATACCTTATTTCAACAAGAAGAACTAGATGCGATCGCGGCTGGCATAGATCCAGATAAAGCTAACATTCCCCACCTCAGAAGCGGCAAAGAAGATGCTTTAGATGTCAAGTTTATCTCTTTTGGTAATGTAGTAGTCGAGCTACTGCAAATTAGAGAAGCGGGGAAGTCTAGTCCCTATAAAGGCTCGGTTAATAGTCTGCCTTCTCATATCGGTCACGTTAACGCCATGCACCTCTCTTTTAACGTTAAAGAGGGAATCGATCTCAACCTTTTTGCTCAAATGTTAGAAGCTGAGTGTCAGCGTCGCGGCATGACTAATGTAGCTTTTAACCGTGTCATTCGGGTTAATTCTGAAGCCGAGAGAAAAGCAGTCGCTCTCAAGTACAATTCCTTCAAGTTTTGGAACGAACCAGAAGATGAAGCACCAATAGACTGGAGCGAAGATCCCATGGAAGGCTGGTCTTTATTCTACTGTAAAGGACCTAATGGAGAGCAATTGGAATTCAATCAGGCTACCCGCAAAGTAAAAGAGAAGTTTCGCCAGGGGGTAAAAGATTACAACCAGGCAAACGAAACGGCTTTTATCTTCCCCGAAGCTCAAATTACTTCAGAAGCAACTACAGAAAAAATACAGTTTACCTTTAGTTCTCCCGTCAATGCACCCATAGCAACTGTTTGGGAGATAGTCAAAGACAAAATTGACAACACATCTCGCTATAATTCCGAAGCGCAAAACTCACAGATTTTAGCCAGGTATAACGACGGGGTACTGCGTCAAATGAACGTCCTGGGAATGACCATCAAAGAGAGAATTTTCATTGACGAGCAGACTAAAACTATTACCCACACCCTAATAGATAATCCTTGGTTTACAGGCAAAATAGTCAATCAAGTTATTCCAGGTAATAACCCTCAAGACCCCATATCGATTAGCTATGACTTCGATTGGTTGCCGAATAGTCTCGAAGCCAAGCAGAAAGCTGCCCAAATTTTTCCCAAGCTGCAACAAGCAGTTCGCAATGCCGTACTCAATGCCAAAGAAGTTGCCGAACAGCAAACTCAATCTTTATTAACCTCAACCCATAGGAGTAAAACAATGTTAGAACCATTACCAGGAACCAATACCGATCTAGTAAAACGTCTGTTTTCCAGAGGCGAAGCCTTTGACTCAGAAGGATTTGTGACTTTCTTTACCGATAAACCAGTCTATCAATTTGGTAACTTTGATGTTTGCCTGGATAAAGAAGCAATTCGTAAATCGGCAGATAATTTCTTCAGTCAGATTGATGCGGTTTACCATGAAATCAAGATGATGCAGGAAGTCGGAGATGTGGTCTTTGTAGAAATGGATGTTTTTTACTGGCGCAAAGATGGCTCGACGATTGCTCTACCATGCTGTGACATTTTCCGCGTCGAAGGCGATAAATTCAGTGAATTGAGAATCTTTATGGACGTTAACCCCGTTTTCGATCCTGGTATTCCAGTGCCAAAATCGGCATCGGTACTCACAGCTAGTGCGGGTAATACCATCATCCCTCCTGGCACGATGAAAAGACACTTTGCCGAACACCCCGAAGCAAAACAACGAGTTGCCGATGGTTATATCCCAAAATGGGCGATCGCAGGACCTGAGTGGGCAATTGAAAGCGACAGCAACGGTTCGTCGGAACAGCTAAAAGCTACTGGAGAATTGGCTCAGGCAGTGATCTCGCAAAACTGGGCAAAAGTTAAGAGCTATCTTACCGATGATATCTTTTACAAAGTTGGTTCTGGTGAAGCTCGTTATGGCAAACAAGAAGTAGTCGATTTCTTTATCGATACTTTTAAAACTACCGCAGTTTTCACGGGTCATAAAGTCAGAAAAATCTGGCAAGAACCAGATATTATCACCATTGAAATGGATGCTTACTATGAAATGATCGGTACTGGCAAACAAGTAACTATTGCCTGCTGCGATATTTACCGCATGAGAGGTAACAAAGTTAGCGAATGGCGAGTTTATGCAGATATGTCTCCCTGGGCTGAATCTACTAACGGGGCATTGCCCAGGCAAGCTGTAGGTATGGCATAGAACAATGAGCAATGAACAATGAGCAATGAGCAATGAGCAATGAGCAATGAACAATGAACAATGAACAATGAGCAATGAATAATGAACAGTGTTAAACGATTGTTGCTCATTGATAACAATTGATATTCCTTTGCTTCCTGCTCCCCGCTCCTCTGCAAGACTTCAACCATCCCATAATAATGCAACGCTTTTTCTCTCAACCCTCTTTTTTTGTTCCCTACTTCTTCCCGTTTGTTACTTAATCTCAAAAACAAGTTTGAATTAAGCGATCGGGGTTCATTTAAAACCTGAAGTTTAGCACTAACAAAGAAAAAAATTCTCTTGAAGAGTGCCAGCTTCAAATTCTCTACTCTACAGTTCTTATTCCCCTACTCTACTCTTCACTTGAGGTGAATTTATGTCCAACGCTATTTTAAGTTTGCTGGAAGATGCTTTAAAAAATCCTTCTCTGCAACAACAATTACATACAGCGACAACTCCAGATCGCTTTGTCGATATTGCTGCTAAAAATGGTCATCCTCTAACTTCAGATGAATTGTCACAAACTCTCGGACAATTTCACGTAGTTTTCGGTCAAGTAGTCGAATCGATGCTAGCGTCGATCGCACCATCTGAAGCTAATAACGGTGCCGCTAAAGTCGAGAAAATTTCAGGCACGAATGTAGATTTAGTCAAGCGGTTGTTTTCTAGAGGCGAAGCTTTTGATGCTGAGGGGTTTGTGACTTTCTTTACCGACAATCCAGTATATCAATTTGGTAATTTTGATGTCTGTTTGGATAAAGCATCAATCCAAAAATCGGCAGAGAACTTCTTTAGCCAAATTAATGCGGTTTACCACGAAATCAAAATGATCTGGGAAGTCGGAGACTTTGTTTTTGTCGAGATGGACGTTACCTACTGGCGCAAAGATAATTCCGAGATTTCTCTGCCCTGTACCGATATCTTCCGCGTTGAGGGAGACAAATTCAGCGAATTAAGAATTTTTATGGATGTCAACCCCGTATTTGACTCTAGTATTCCAGTACCCCCATCGGCATCGGTACTTACAGCCAGTGAAGGTAAAACCGTATTGCCTCCTGGCACGATGAAACAGCACTTCGCCGAACATCCCGAAGCAAAACAACGAGTAGCTGATGGTTATATCCCAAAATGGGCGATCGCAGGACCCGAATGGACGATTGGCAAACCCGATGCTAAATCTTCAGAACAACTCCAGGCAGTAGGCGAACTTTCTCGGGCAGTCATGGCGCAAAACTGGGCAAAAGTTAAGAGCTATCTCACCGATGATATCTTTTACAAAGTCGGTTCTGGTGAAGCTCGTTATGGCAAACAAGAAGTGGTCGATTTCTTTGCCAACACTTTTAAAACTACCGCAGTTTTCACTGGTCATAAACCCAGAAAGATCTGGCAAGAACCAGATATTATTACCATCGAAATGGATGCGTACTATGAAATGGTCGGTACTGGCAAAAAAGTAACCATTGCCTGTTGCGATATTTACCGCCTGAGAGGTAACAAAGTTAGCGAATGGCGCGTATATGCAGATATGTCACCCTGGGGAGAAGCAGGTATAAAACCAGTAACTTTAGATAAACAAAACTCTAAAGTATTTCCCGTAATCGTGGTATTTGAAGTCGAACCAGGGCAACAACAGCAACTCGTTGACGAAATTTCCCAGTATCTCGAAACTACAGTCAAAGAGCGACCTGGCTTTATCTCCTCCAGTCTTCATAGAAGTGTAGACGGTACCAGAGTAGTTAATTACGCCCAGTGGGAAAGTCCCGAATTCTTTCAAGCTTCAATTACTGGGGCAATGCGATCGCTCGAACCCAAGATTTTCCAACAGCTTTCTCCCGACGGACACATGTACGAAATCTATCACCAAGCCATAGCATCCAAATAACAATCCCCAAATCACTTCAACAATACAATTAGGAGTTTAAAAGATCGTGGCAACAAAATCTAAAGGAAAAATCGGCGTACTCATTGAAGAACATTTTGATGGTACCGAGTATCGTCGCTTTAATGAATACTTCCCTACTCAGGGTTATGAAGTAGAATACATTTCTCATCTCTGGGGTAACGAGTCATTGCGTTTTGGTTCCAATCCCGAAAATGACAAAATCGAATATCACGTTACCGTTACCACCGAAGTAGAAAACATTAATCCTGCTGACTATAAAGGTATTATTGCGATCGGTGCTTATGCTATGGATCGCCTGAGATATCAGGTCAATGTCAGACCCGATCAAAAAAATAACGCTCCCGCAGTGGTATTTTTACGTCAGGCTGCGGCGACTGAAAACCTTAAACTAGGTACTATCTGTCATAGTCTCTGGCTATTTTGTGCCGATTCCGATCTACTTAAAGACCGTCAAGTAACCTGCGCCCACAATATTATCTGCGATGTGGAGAATGCAGGAGCAGAAATTATCTATGATGGCGATGTTACTGCCGATCTAGTTATCGACGGCAACCTGATTACAGGCAAGCATCCAGGCGTAGTCGATTTATTTATGGAAGCTTTTGTTAAAGAAATAGAAACAGCCAATGTAGTAAAAGTCAAAAGTCAAAAGTCAAAAGTCAAAACTAAGATGCTTAATTTGTAAAGTTCTCAGTAGTTTGAGATGTCCTGATTCTTCTGTCTACTGCCATACTTTGACTTTTGCATAGTCATTAGTTCCCGAACTAGTCAATACCCTGTCCTTTATTCCCCCACAAACTATCATGGCAACTACTGTAGATTTTGCTTTTTCCGACTCTATTGCAGGTTACGTTACCAATTACGATGCCGAAAGCGAGACTTTTGGTTTGAAAACCTCTGATGGTAGAGAATTTCAGGTTAAATTGAGTCCGATGGCTTATGCCAAAGTGATTCAAAATTTTGACGAAGGCTATCCCGATGCTACGGGAATTATGCGCTCGATGCTCGTCCCAGGACAGTATTTATCTACTTATGGCGTATTCTATCCCGATAGCGATCGCTTCGATGCCAAACAGATTGTTTTTCCTGGTCGCAAAAAGACCGAATATGTGTTTGAGAAACAAGACTGGTGGGTTCATCAGATCGATTCTCTGGGCAAATTCTACCTCAAGTCGCAATTTGGCGATCGCGAATTTGATTATCGCAACTATCGCACTAATCTGGCTCTTTCAGGTCAAAAATCCCTAGTTAGTTTTCGTCAGGAAACCGATACAATTTCCCGTCTGGTATATGGTTTTGCTACCGCGTTTATGATGACTGGCAACGATGCCTTTCTCAAAGCCGCCGAAAGAGGTACGGAATATCTCAGGGAACACATGCGGTTTGAAGATACCGACGAAGGCATAGTTTACTGGTATCACGGTATCGACGTACGGGGTGACAAAGAGGATAAGATCTTTGCCTCCGAATTTGGCGACGACTATTATGCCATTCCCGCTTACGAACAGATATATGCTCTGGCAGGACCCATCCAAACCTATCGCTGTACGGGCGATCCCAATATTTTAGAAGATGCCGAAAAAACTATTAAGTTATTCGATGACTTCTTTTTAGACAAAAGCGAGTATGGCGGGKACTTTTCTCACTTAGAACCAATGACCCTCGATCCACGCAGCGAGGCTTTAGGACACAATCAAGGCAAAAAGAACTGGAACTCTGTCGGCGACCACGCTCCAGCCTATCTGATTAATTTGTATTTAGCAACTGGCGATCGCAAATATGCCGAGATGTTGGAGTATACTTTCGACACCATTGCTAAATACTTCCCCGATTACCAAAACAGTCCTTTCGTTCAGGAAAGATTTAATGAAGACTGGTCCCACGATACCACCTGGGGTTGGCAGCAAAACCGCGCTGTAGTCGGACATAATCTTAAGATTGCCTGGAATCTAATGCGGATGCAGAGCTTGAAAGCCAAAGATGAATATGTCAATTTGGCTACTAAAATCGCCTATTTAATGCCCGATGTTGGGAGCGATCGCCAACGTGGTGGCTGGTACGATGTCGTCGAGCGTCTGTTGGGAGAAGGCGAAACGGTTCATCGCTATGTCTGGCACGACCGCAAAGCCTGGTGGCAACAAGAACAAGCGATTCTAGCCTATCTAATTTTGGCGGGCGTTCTCGATAAATCTGAATATCGCCGTTTGGCAAGGGAAGCTTCTAGTTTTTACAATGCCAACTTCCTCGATATTGAAGACGGCGGTATTTATTTTAACGTTCTAGCTAATGGCATTCCCTACTTAGCTGGCGGTAACGAAAGGGGTAAAGGCTCTCACTCGATGAGCGGCTATCATTCCTTTGAATTGTGTTATCTGGCGGCAGTCTATACCAATCTGCTGATTACCAAGCAACCAATGGATTTTTACTTCAAACCTCTTCCTGGCGGTTTTCCCGATGACATCTTAAGAGTTGCTCCCGATATTTTACCCCCTGGTAGCATCAAGATTGGCAGTTGCGAAGTCGATGGCGAACCCTACAGTCATTTTGATGCCGATAACTTAATCGTCAAGCTGCCCAAAACCAAAGAACGAGTCAAAATCAAAGTTCAAATCGTTCCCAATTAACTAGCAGAGGGGGATTATCCAATACCTCAAGACTAACCACTAACTACTAACCGCTAACAATGGAAATTAACGTCAAAAACTTAGAAGATATCGCAGTAGTAGAATTAGCTGGCGATGTCGATGCCAGCACTGCTCCCCAAGTACAGCAACAAATATTACCTCTAGCACAGCCAAACAGTAAAATTTTGCTCGACATGAGCCAAGTACCCTATATGTCTAGTGCGGGGTTACGAGTATTGCTCTCTTTGTATCGACAAACCACAGCTAAAAACGGAAAGTTAGTTTTAGTCGGACTTTCCGAAGACCTACAAGATACCATGTCCGTTACGGGATTTCTCGACTTTTTTACTACAGGTGAAACTCGCGAAGCTGCATTAACCGAACTTCAGGAGTCAGTAGCATGATCGCCACCGAACGCATCGATATTCATCCCACTCATAACTATAGCAACTTAAAGCTGCGTCGGGGAAAACCGTTTCCCTTTGGTGCGACTTTAGTACCTGGAGGAGTAAACTTTTCGATCTTTTCCAGTCATGCCACTTCCTGCACCCTGGTTTTGTTTAAAAAACACGCACCCCAGCCAATGGTGGAAATCCCTTTCCCTAAAGAGTTTCGCATCGGCAATGTTTACTGTATGGTGGTCTTCGATCTCGATTACGAGAACTTAGAATATGGCTATCGTATGGATGGACCCAATGACTTTGCCGCAGGTCAGTGGTTTGACAGTAATAAAATTCTGGCAGATCCCTATGCCAAAATTATGGGTGGTCGAGATATTTGGGGGACTCCTCCAAACTGGGAAGATACATACCAACATCGCTCTCGCATTGTCTTTGATGACTTTGATTGGGAAGACGACCGTCCTTTAGAAATCGAACCTGCCGATCAGATTATCTATGAGATGCACGTCCGTAGCTTTACTCGCGATGCTTCTTCGGGAGTACCAGCGAAACACCAGGGTACTTTTGCGGGAATTCGCGATAAAATTCCCTATCTCAAAGAATTGGGAGTAAATGCGATCGAATTGATGCCCATTTTTGAATTCGATGAGTTTGAAAATAGCCGTCTCAACCCCGAAACGGGAGAAGTATTACTCAATTATTGGGGTTACAGTACTGTTGGCTTTTTCGCTCCCAAAGCGGGTTACGCCGCTACGGGAAGGCTGGGAATGCAGGCGGACGAGTTAAAGGCTTTAGTCAAAGAATTACACAAAAACGGCATTGAAATAATTTTAGATGTGGTTTTCAATCACACTGCTGAGGGAAACGAACAAGGACCGACGATTTCTTTTCGCGGTATCGATAACAAGACCTACTATATGCTGACTCCCGAAGGGTATTATTTCAACTTTAGCGGTTGCGGTAATACTCTCAACTGTAACAATCCCATCGTGCGTAACTTAGTTCTAGACTGTCTGCGCTATTGGGCAGAAGAATATCACATTGACGGTTTTCGCTTTGACCTGGCATCAATTTTAGGACGCGATCCCTGGGGTTTTCCTCTAGCCAACCCACCTCTGTTAGAAACTCTGGCTTTCGATCCGATTTTGGCTAAATGCAAACTGATTGCCGAAGCCTGGGATGCTGGCGGTTTGTATCAGGTTGGTTCTTTTCCCGCTTATGGACGCTGGGCGGAGTGGAACGGTAAGTATCGCGATACCATACGTAAGTTTCTTAAAGGCGATGCCACCGTTGGCGAAATGGCTCAGAAATTGCAAGGATCGCCAGACCTCTATGCCTGGGAAGGACGCGCCCCTGCTACTTCAATCAATTTTATTACCGCTCACGATGGTTTTACCTTGATGGATTTGGTTTCTTATAATCAGAAACACAATCAAGCCAATGGCGAAAACAACAACGACGGCGATAACAGTAACGAAAGTTGGAATTGTGGTTGGGAAGGTGCGACCGACGATCCTGAAATTAATGCTTTGCGACGGCGACAGATTAAAAATGCCGTAGCGATGTTAGTGGTCAGTCAGGGAGTACCGATGATTCTCATGGGAGACGAACTCGGACGTACCAAACAGGGTAACAACAATACCTACTGTCACGATAACCAGTTAAACTGGCTCGATTGGAATCTGTTAGAAAGCAATGCCGACTTGTTTGGGTTTTTCCAACACTGTATTGCTTTTCGTAAAGCACACCCCGTTTTACGCAATCGCCAGCACTTCCAAAATCGTGATTATGTCGGTAGCGGCTATGCAGATATTACCTGGCACGGCGATCGAGCTTGGCAGGCTGACTGGTCAGATTCCAGCCGTACATTAGCTTTTATGCTGTGTGGCAAACACGCTCGACAGGGAACGGTTGAAGATAACTATATCTATGTGGCGATGAATGTTCACTGGCAGGCAAACTGGTTTGAACTACCAGGCTTACCTACGGGAATGAACTGGCACGTTTTTGCTAATACTGGTGTACCTTCCCCCGAAGATATTTGGCAACTAGGAACAGAACCCAAACTGGAAAATCAAACAGGAATTCTGTTGGGCGATCGCTCGGTAGTAATTTTAGTCGGTAAGTAGAAGTAAAAAATTAGAATTATCAACGCTATTTTTAGGAGAAAAACATGAGTTTTGCAGCAATTTTACAAATTGAGGATAATGTCGCTCAAATTACTTTATCTGGCGAATTGGATGCCAGTACCGCACCCATATTTAAAGAAAAAATCGAATCAATACCAACTCAATATATTAACAGGTTAGTTTTGCTGACCGAAGACTTGGAATATATGTCCAGTGCTGGTTTGCGAGTACTGATTTTCTCCAAGCAAAAAATGGGTGCTGACGTAGAGATATACGTTGTTAGCCCTCAAGAAATGGTTTTAGACACTTTAGAAAAAACTGGCTTTCATCACAGCATTACGATTGTAGATGAATACGAACCAGTTGCCAGCTAAAGACAATATTACCAAGCAAGAGGAACGATTTTGTTTTTCTCTTGCTTACTCAACTCATTACTAATTTCTAATCGCCAAATCGTGAGTACTTGCAATTTAACTATAGAACAAATACAAGAACTAGAGTCTCTACGACAAGAAGTTGCCAGTCTCAAAACCGAGAAAGCGGCTTTTGAAGTTCAACAACAGTTGCTAGAAAATTTGGTCGAGATCGAACGTTGTCCCGTGCGAGATGGAGTACTCAAAGCTTCTTTGCAGACGACACTAGATTTGGTCACGGCTTTAACCAATGCGGAGAAGGGTAGTTTATTTTTGCTCGATTCTGGCAAGGTAATCGATGCTATTTTGTCTCGTTCGGAAGTTAGCGATCGACAACGGATTCAATTAATTGGGAGGGTGCTAGATAAAGGCTTGGCAGGCTGGGTTAGTACCCATCATCAGGTAGGATTGATTGCCGACACTGAAAAAGATAGCCGTTGGTTGACGCTAGCAGATCAACCATACAAGGTACGTTCGGCTTTAGCAGTTCCCATTCACAGAGGAAACGAACTTTTAGGTATCCTGACCCTATTACATTCCGAACCCAATCGCTTTAGTCGAGAACTCGCCCGACAAATAGAGATAACTACCGAGAGACTTGGCTTGGTTTTAGAAAATGCCCGCTTGTACTTCCAACTCAAACAGTATTCAGCAGCTTTAGACAACGAATTAGAAGTAGGCAGACAGTTTCAAATCGACTTTTTGCCCGACACTGTTTACCAACCTCTCAATTGGGAAATTGCCGCCTGTTTTCACCCTGCCAAACAAGTTGCTGGCGATTTTTATGATATTTTTCCTTTAGATAACTATGTCGGATTGGTCATTGCCGATGTTTGCGATAAAGGGGTTGGTGCAGCTTTATTTATGGCTTTGATGCGTAGTTTGATTAGAATCTTTTCGGGACAAACTCAACTTCAAGGATTTTCTACAACTGGCAAATCTAGTCAAGAACAAATTTTGCAAGCGGTAGAACTTACCAATCAGTATGTCGCTCAAAACCACTGGAAATTGAGTATGTTTGCCACCATGTTTTTTGGGGTACTAGATCCCGCTACAGGCGAGTTGACTTATATCAATGGCGGACACGAACCTTTATTTGTGGTTGGTGATTCTAGAATTAAACAAACTTTAAAAGCTACTGGTCCTGCGGTGGGAATGATGCCTAATGTTAAATTTGCAATAGGTCAGGTTCGGTTAGAAGCAGGGGATACGTTGTTTGGCTATACCGATGGTGTTACCGAGGGAAAAAATGCCGACGGCGAATTGTTTACTTCCCATCGTTTACGATCGCTCTTGGAACAACCTCATACCCAAGCTACTAAATTACTCGAAACTATAGCAACTGATTTATTTACTCATATCGATCGCACGCCTCAGTTTGATGACATTACTATGCTGGCGGTGCGACGAAGTTAGAAATTAATAGCCTCAAGGCTAAAAGTGTTTTATATGCAAATAGATGATAGAAATCGTGGAAACTTTAACCGTTCCTGGAACTATAGATTCTTTAAGCGCGATCGCTCAATATGTCAAACAAGTAACGACTGCTGCCGATCTAAAACGTCAGGCTGCTTATAAACTACGTCTGGCAGTAGACGAAATTGCTACCAACATTATCACTCACGGTTATCAAAAGGCTGGGCTGACGGGAGAGATACATCTAACTGCTATTGTTGACAATTCTAGTTTGACTCTTTCTTTAGAAGATACGGGAATAAACTACAATCCCCAGCAAAAAATTCCCTTACAACTAGAAGACTTAACCCAAATGCTAGAAACTAGAGAGATTGGTGGACTGGGTATTCACTTAGCCTTAAATAGCGTCGATGAGTTTCGTTACGAAAGAATAGACAATCGCAATCGTAATATTTTGGTCGTGCATCGTTAAAACTAAGCTTTTAGCCGTTAGCTTTTAGCCATTAGCTAATTAGTTAAAAACTATTCTATTGCGTAGCAATGAATAGGGGACTTAAATTTTAATCAGAATAAAATTATGGCAACGCAAACTAAAAACGAGGGACAAGCCGTTAAAACTGCATCGGGTTTTCTGACAGAAAGCCACAGTGAATTAGAGTCGAGTTCGGATTTTGAATTCTTATTTACCAGAGCGATCGAATTTCGCCAAGAGACAATTTACTTTATCATTGTCGATCGCTTTAATGATGGTGATGCCAACAATAATCCAGGAATAAATTCCCAACTTTACGATCCGACTCGGCAACAGTGGGGTAAATATTGGGGAGGAGATTTACAAGGTATTATCAATAAGCTGGACTACCTCAAAAATATGGGCGTAACGGCTTTGTGGATTTCTCCTCTGTTCGAGCAGGTAGAAGAACTACAGTTCGATAAGCCTAACGGCATGGCTTCGCTACGCGCCGCGATGCACGGGTATTGGACGAAAGATTTTAAACGTATTAACCCCCGCTTTTTGGCACCAGATGAGGAAAATTCTCTACATAAATGTACGACATTCGATCGATTGATTGCTGAGATGCACGCTCGCGGCATGAAATTAATTTTAGATATTGTTTGTAATCATAGCAGTCCCGATGTTAACGGACACAAAGGCGAACTTTATGATGATGGGGTATTAATTGCCGATTTTTATTACGACGATCGCCATTGGTACCATCACAATCCCGAAATTACTAACTGGGAAGATGAATGGCAGCTTTTATACGGCGAGATGGCAGGGTTGGCTACTTTTAACGAAAGCAATCTTGAGTTTCGTAACTATATCAAATCTGCTGTTAAGCAGTGGTTAGATCGGGGTGTAGATGCCTTACGCATCGATACGGTAAAACATATGCCACTCTGGTTCTGGCAAGAATTTATAACCGATATTCAAACACACAAACCGAGCGTGTTTATGTTTGGTGAATGGGGTTTTAGTAAACCCTGGGAACAAAAATCGGTAGATTTTGCCAATTTTTCGGGGATGTCAATTCTCGACTTTGGTTTGTGTGAGGCAATTCGCGGTGCTTTGGCAACGGGAGATCCCAGAGGATTTTATTTGGTTAAAGAGGTGTTCGATCTCGATCGCCTTTATTATCGGGCAACAGAACTAATTACTTTTATCGACAATCACGATATGCCCCGATTCCAAAGTTTAAACTTAGATCCTGCTAATTTACGTATGGCGATCGCTCTACTGATGACTTCGCGGGGCATTCCCTGTATTTATTATGGAACCGAGCAATACTTACATAATGATACCAATGGCGGTCGCGATCCTTACAATCGTCCCATGATGGAAAATTGGGATGTCAATAGTCCCCTCTATCGAGATTTACACTTACTTTCCAAACTAAGAAGGCTCAACTCCGCAGTATCTTTAGGCAGTCAGGTAGAAAGATATATTACATCCGATATTTATTGTTATACTCGCAGCTATCGAGATTCTCGCTGTTTGGTTGCCATTAATCGCGGCGAACGATCGATTATTGACGTAGATACCAACTTAGAAGATGGTGAATATCGTTGTTTGCTAACTCATCGTGTTTTTGAAATCCATAACGGCAAACTATCAAAACTAGAATTAAAATCGCAAGAAATTATTATCCTGAGCTATATTGGCGATCGCGTTAAGGGTAAAACTATCGTTCGCGTACAGGTAAATGGCATTAGTACTCAACCAGGTGAAACAGTTGTCGTTACGGGAGACTGTCCAGAATTGGGTAATTGGGATTTGAGTCAAGCCTATGCTTTGGAATATATTAACTCTAATACTTGGTTTGGCGAAATTCCCTTTACGGCGAGTTCTGGTAAAGCGATCGCCTATAAATATGCTTTATGGCGAAAAAACGATACGCCACTTTATGAAAATACCATTTCGCGTCGCTGGATTTTAGCCGATCGCGGTATTGTTAAATGGCAAGATGTTTGGCAGTAGTATTTGTCGATCTTTACTAAAAATTAAAAGTCGTTCTAACACCGCCAATAATGATATCTTCGTTGTTGGCATCCTGGTTGGGGGCGGTAATCCAAATTACCGAGGGAGTAACTGAGATATAGTCATTAAGCTGATGTCTGTAATAAACTTCAAGATGCAAAGAAGTGTCGTTCTTAAATTCGGGAATTTCCAGACTACTATCTAACCCTGTAAGAGTAGGCTCGACACCAACTACAATGCCCCCTTGATTGCCTTCAATAAACAGATCGGGGAAAGCTGTTTGCAGTGAATAAGTCCAAATATCTGCATCGCCTTTGCCCAGCAACCGAGCTTTAATTAAATTAGCCCAACCGCCTACAATAATGCCCTCGCTAATTGTATAGTAGCCACCAATTTGGTAGGCGTTACTCAAAACTTCCGCCCCTTCGTCAAAGAAAACTCCAGGATCGTCAAAACGATTGGCTAAAGACGTTCCAACAAAACCATTACCTCTGAAGGTTTGTCCGTTATTGAAACCGAAATTACCATTGTCGAAATAGCCCTTTTGATATAAAAACTGTAAAAATATGTCGGGGCTAGGATTATAGTTAATCTGGGCTGCGGCGATATAATCGCCATTAAACCAACCCCTTCCCGCTTGAGGATCGTTGGCAAATGTACCGAGATAGGTCAGAGTTAGTACGGCAGAGTCAATAAATTCATAGCTAACCGATAGTCCCGAACCCGCTCCTAGTAAATATATTGGCGGTGCTTCGGCAAAGGTACTCACAGGACCTTGTCCGATGGTATAGCCAGGAAAAAATTGCGGAAGCAAAATCGGGCTAAAGCGATAGCGGTTGGCTGCGACTACATCAATTACAATTCGCTCGCCGACGGGAAATTGGTACTCTAAGCCAATCAAGCGGACGCTACCAAAAGTACTTCCAGAACCAGCAGTATCGCTCGCTCCTTCTCTAGTCGAACCAAAATCAATGCCATTATTATTGCTGGCTAATTCGGGAAAAGTAGTATTGGTTGCACCTAGTGCAGCAAGTAAAAAATCTCTACCAGTAAAGCTAGTAAGCTGACCTAAAAAGAGATTGTATTGAATGTTAGTTTGAGGTTCGCCATCTCCAGAAACAAAAGTATTGGCTTGAACTCTTAAGTTGCCTAAAAGTTTGGTAGTAGTAGAAAATTGAGTATCTTCCAACTGTCCGATATTAGTTTCTAGTTTATCGATGCGACTGTCTAGTTTAGTTAATTCTGCACTATAGTTTTTTTGTAATCTTGCTATAGTCGCAAGGTCTTCTTGAGTTATCTCGATCTGACCTGAAGTTACAAGTTTTCTAATACTTTGCAGGCAGGAACTCAAAGCAACGGCAAATTCATAGCGGCTCATAGCTGCATTACCTCGATAGGTTGCATCGGGATAACCATCGAGGCAATTATAGCGATCGCTCAAATTTCTTAGTGCTTCATACGCCCAATCTTCTGGGTTTACATCTCGAAGTCGCTCGACTTCAGCTAGATCGTTGGGCAAAGCAAGAAAATTATTTTGTTCGAGGTTTTGTGCCTTAACTGAGTTATTAGCTGCCAGGAAGATAAAACAAAAAATTGCGATCTTAGTTGGTACGCGAAAAAAAATTTGTACCATGTTAGTTATTATTAGAACAATGTTTGCAGAGTCAGAAGCTTCATTAGCAACTGGTAATATTTTTCCAAATAAATTTTTACCTATGTGATGGTTCATTTATTTAAAACAAAGCTCGATAAATTTATTCAAAAATTAAATATTTGACCTCGCTTGACAAAACCAAGAAAATTATCTTGTCGGGCATCGGGTAACTTTCCTGGTTGATAGCCATACAACCACATTTTGTTTTTTACTAGCTTGGGCAACTGAAGTAGTTGTTGATAGTGAGCGTGTATATTAGTAGGATATTCGCCTATTTCACAATCTTGAAATATTAGATCTGCTTTTTTATAGTATTTTTGAAGTGTATTTAGGTGTAATTGAGTATCGGTAGTAATAAAAATCTTACTTTTATTTATTTGGAAAAACACACCATAACTGGGCATTAAATAATAGCTATTATCGACATGAGAAACTTTTACCAGATCGAATTTAGTATTCTGCCAGACAAAAAAATTATTGGAGCTAATATAACTAACATTAAAAAAAGTGCTTAATTCTGCTAGATCGCCAGCAATAGAACTCATGCCACCAGACAGAGTTTTCTGCCATAATTCTATACCGACATCTTTACTTAAATATAAATTTGGTTTTTTACATTGGGGATCGAATTTAGTGCTAAATCCAATATATTCTAGTCCTCCAGCATGATCCGAATGTAAATGACTGATATAAATATCTGTAATATCTAAATAAGAAAGACCTGCTTCATATAGAGAAAATCTAATATCCGAACCACAGTCAATTAATAATTTGTTGCCGCGATCGTTTATCAACAGCATATTTGATTGAAAATTATCTGCTCCTACAGTAAAAGCAGAGCCAGAACCCAAAAATAATAATTTAAACATTTATCATTCACTTAGTAAAACGAGATCGACTATCTACTTATCCATTGATATATTTTGTTTAATCTTGCCTCTATTTCTGGAGATTTAGAAGTAAAAGTAATATAAAAGTAATTTTTATTTGTCAGTTTTTCGCTTGCTTTTGCATAAGCGTAGTCGCTAACAGGTTTGGGGCTAGTTGGAGTAATAAAATTAAGTTTTATATTAGTATTGGGCTTGGGTTTACCATTGTTTTCTACTGAATTGATTTTTACTTTTGCTCCTTTAGCAGAAAGTTTTATTAAACTACCTTTAAAAATAGTTTGAGCCACATCTTTTTCTTCTAAAATTCTATATTGAATGGGAATTTCTACTGCAAGAGGAAAAAATTGTTCTTGCTCTTTGGGTAAAAACAGATTGTAGAAACCGTCCATTCCCCAAACATCATAAATCCAAATTGGTTGTTCTATACCTTTAACAGTTACTAGTTTTTGACCCGCAATTTTAACAATAGATTTTACTTCTTTGAAGGTAGATTCAGAAATAAGAATTTGTCCGCCTGTAGTATAAGATTCAATACGATAAGCAAGATTGACTTGACTGCCTACAATTCCGTATTTGGTGCGTTTTTCCGAGCCAATGTTTCCCACAACTGCATCGCCAGTATTAATTCCAATTCCCATTTCTATTGTAGGTAAGCCCATCTGTTTCATTCGTTCGTTGACCGCACCCATTTTTAACTGCATCGCGCAAGCACAGGCGACCGCTCTAATAGCATCATTTTCTTTGGCAACGGGTGCGCCAAATAAAACCAAAATACCATCACCCATAAATTCATCTATCGTTCCTTGATATTCGCTAATTACATCCGCCATGTATTCCAAATAAATATTCAGTATTTTGATTACTTCTTCGGGTGAAAACTGCTCTGCAATTGCCGCAAAGCCTCTAAGATCGGAAGTCAAAATTGTAATTTTGCGCCTTTCACCGCCTAGCTTTAGTTTTTTCTCGGCAGCATCTTTTATTAAAATAGTGACAATATCATTGCTGAGATAACGCCCAAAAACTTGCCGAATCAAACCATTTCTTTCTTCCAAATTGGCATTAGCCTCGGTCAACTGTGCCGTACGCGATTTAACTTTCCACTCTAATTCTTTGGTAGCCTGACGTAATCTACCGATAACCAAGCCGATTCCCAACAAAGATAACATGGATAATCCGCCTAGTTTTAGAGATAATTCATTTATATGATCTTGATTTTGTTCCATAAATTTGTCTAAAGGCTGAGTCAATTCCATAACACCTCTAACATCTCCAATGCGCCAATCTGTCTTGGGACTTTGAGGATGAGTATTATGACAGGAAATACAACTAGCCTTCATCAAAATTGGCATTCCATAGCGCATAGAAAGCCGATTGTTATAGTTTTCCATACGATAAAATGAATCGCCTGGATTATTTCTTAAATAAGTAAGTGCATCTTGTTCGAATTTGTCTTGTACTCCTCCCGTACCATCTTCTACACGACTTGGAAAAGGATAGTCACTATAAACTCGAAAGCGAAAATTGCCTTTTTGTTCGCTGATTCTTTCTCCTATAACAATTGAGTAAGTAGGAGGAATGGGAATTGCGCCTTCAATAGTAGGATAGTTTTCGCTAACTGGAACTTTATGTTTGACGCGATCTACTACATCATCACTGTAAACATCTACTACTTCTTTTAAAGCTTTAAGACACCATTCAGCATTTTTACTGGCTTGTAATTCAACTAGCTCTAAAGAAAGATTTTTGACAGCTATTAGAACGAGTATTCCTCCCGTACACATGAGAACTATCAAGACTATAATAATCCGCTTTAATAAAACACTAACTAAGCGATGCAAAATTTTAGACATCAATTGCTGCATGGTAAATAAATTAGTTTTTATAGCCAGAATTTACTCTGCTCTCAACAGACAAAGCGAGTCAGTAGTTGAGATTTTTCGCTTACGGTCAACGAGCTGACAAAGCAATTAGAACTAAAAATGAATTTTTTTTAGCATAAAAACGAATCGGGAAAAAATAGAGAAGTTCGAGCGAAATTAATTGGCTTTTCTTTATCAAAATGGCGTAAAGCTAGGAAAGCTAAAAGTGACGGTAGTGTAGCAATAAAGTTGACGTAGACGAAACCAGGTCAGTACAGGAAAACCCCATCTTTGAGCGGTAACTTCTGAGTAACGACAGACAATGGGGTCGATAAACCAATTTGTATAGCATTGAAGCGATCGCTTATTGTCATCTATCCTTACAATTTCAGTTTTAAAATCAAGCTTAAATTTAACAAAGTCAATCCCGCACTAAGAACAAACAAACCCGAATAACCAATAGTTTCTGCGATTGCGCCACTGACACTACCCGCGAGTGTACTACTGACAAAGACTAAAGATGTTTGAATGGTAAAGTCTCTACCCGCACTATCGCGATCGCTTTTATCCATCTTGATAGTAGAGGTGGCAGTTTCAGCATAGCCAAAAATTCCATTAAATAAAATCCCCAAGGCATACAAGATAAGCAAGCTACTAAATCCCCAGGCAGGTAACAAAAAACCTAAAATAATTACTGTCTGAAAGCAGCCACCAATAATTAATAATCGTTTGCGGTCTAAAAAATTCACCGTCATACCGCCTGCTAAAGCCCCTACTGTTCCCACACCGTAACTGACAACTCCAATTAATAAACCTATCTGGGCTGCGGATAGTCCTATATCTACCAACAGGGGACGAAACATGGTAATTGCCATACTCGAACCTGTGGTATAAGTAGCCAAAACCAATAGCCACAGCCACAATTCTCGGCGACTAAAAAACTCGCCCAAGTCGCGCCAAATTGGAGGTACTCGTTTGGGTTTGATTCTTATTTGTTCTTGATGCTGCAAAATTGGTAGCAAGGAAACTAACATAATTAAGGCGATCGACAGCATTGTTTTTTGCCAACCGATCGCGTCGAGTAAAATTAACATTCCACCACTGCCAATTACCGCCCCTAAATAATGACCGCTTACTTGAATACCATTGCCCAGACCTTTTTCGGCAGGAGTAAGTAAGTTAATTGCCATCGCATCTGCTGCTATATCTTGACTGGTACAGAAGATACACATGACAAAGCCAATTATGAGTAAGAGATTTAGGTTTTGTTCGATATCGATAAAGGCGCAAACTACCGTTAGTAAAGAAACCAACAACTGAAACAAGACAATCCAAAAGCGATAGTGTCCCCAAGGAGTAAAGCCATAGCGATCGATTAGAGGCGACCAGAGAAACTTTAAGACCACAGGCAAAATTAACAAATTCACTAGAGCGATCGCGCCTAAAGAACTTCCGTGTTGTCGCATATATACTGGCAATGCCTCGTAAAAAAACATTAACGGTATATATTGCGAGACATACAGGCTAGCCAGCAGTCCCATTTTTGAGAAATCGATCTTATTCACAATAGCTTTATTTAATTGTCAATAGTTATTAATGATTTATTTTAAGCAATCGTCTTGTGAAACCCAATTTTGTGCTTTATTCAGTTCAAACATTATCATACTTATTGCTATAAATTTTCATTTAGTTAAAAAATTTGCTCTGATATCTAGCGATCGAGTATTCAGTTTGATGAAGAGGCAAAGAAGTAGATTAAGCTAAGAGTAAATAGTTAGCAAGTTTAATAAAAGCGATCGCATCACCGCAATACATATTCTTTAGATAAAAAAACTGCTTGGGTTAGTTCGGCAATTATATTTTTAATAGTGTTAATTAAATAATTTAAATCTTCCTCTGTGTGGGCAGTGGAAAGGAAACCGCCTAGTTCTCTAAATAAGATTCCTTGATGAATTAGATTGTAATAAAGCAACAAGGCTACAATATCGGGCGAAGTACAATCTTCGGTAAAGTTCACGGCAAATAAAGAACCAAAGTGAACCATTTTTAGAGGTAATTTTTCTTTAATAAAATAAGCATTCAAAGTTGCTACTAACTCGGCTGTGCGTTGGGTTAACTGTTGCTGAAGGGGAACCCCCTGACTTTTTATTTCTAGGAGTACGGCGCGGGCGGTTGCCATTGCGAGGGGATGTTTGCAATAAGTGCCAGCAAAAAAGGTTTTTTTGGCTTGGGGACAAGTGCGATCGCCATAATTCCAGATTCCCCCATCGATCGCATTCATATATTTGGCTTTACCAGCAATGACACCAATGGGCATTCCTCCGCCGACGATTTTGCCGTAGGTAGCTAAGTCAGCTTCAATATTAAACCATGCCTGTGCGCCTCCTGGATGGATACGAAAACCCGTTACCATTTCATCAAAGATTAAGGCGATGTTGTTATCTTGGGTGAATTTTCTTAACTGGTGGAGAAATTCTTTAGGTTGTAGTGACAGGTTGCTAGTTTGGACTGGTTCGACTAAAACCGCAGCTAGTTCTTGTTGGTATTGTTTTATAAGATCGAAAGATTTAGGATTGCCATAATCTAAAACTAAAACATCTTTTACTATACTGGCTGGAACTCCTGGGGCGAGGGGTAAGGCTTGAGGAGTATTATCTAAGGTTTGATTTTTAACTAAAGTGCCGTCAAAATGACCGTGATAAGAACCCGAAAATAAGGCAATTTTAGAACGATTAGTGGCAGTACGGGCGAGGCGAATTGCAGTCATTACCGCTTCTGTGCCAGTATTGCTGAGGGCGACTCGTTCGGTGTTGGTAAGTTGGCAAATTGTTTCGGCTACTTCACAGGCAATTTCCGATCCCAGTCCTAAATGGATACCTCGTTCTAACTGTTCTGAGATCGCCTGTTTGATAAAGGGTGGATTATGACCGAAAAGATTGACTCCATAACCCATACTAAAGTCTAAATATTCATTACCGTCGATATCCCAGATTTTAGAACCTATAGAGCGATCGCCCGCGATCGGATAGCAAATTTCTTTGAGAAGCATGGTAAAAATAATTGAGGCTTTATGGTCGGCGAAATACGGGCGGTTTTGTTCTGCTAACTGTTTGGATTTTGGCGTGCGTTGGTTGTAGTCGTGGATGAATCTTTGTAGGTATTGTTGTTGTGGTGTGGTGAAGTTCATGATTTGACCTTTTGTTTAACAGTAAAAAAAATGTTTGACGCGATTTATCGAATCCAGATAATTTGACAGCGCGATCGCAGCAATAGTCAAAACTTTCAGCGTATTTTGTCCATTGCCTATTGCCTTTTCCCTATCCGATTGACTAGCAAATTAAAAGGCAGACTAGCTTATAACTATTTACTTGCGACAGATAAAATAAACTACGCCAATTCCTCTAGGATGTTGAAAATCTCGTTCTGCATCGTAAACGCTAATATTTCTAAAACCTGCTTCTTCAAGTGCCGAATAAACTTCATCTTGAAAATAGCCTTTAACCGACCAAGTTATATTCGATCGCTGCCATTTTTGTTGTAATAATTCGAGGATGGCAATTTCTATTTGACCGATTCTAGTTTCAAGATTGTAACTACGCAGTAGCGTCCAAACGCAATCATCTTTGATGTCACCAAGTACGGTATCTTGCCAGCTTGAGCGATAACTAGCATCTAATCTTAAGTCGAAAATAAATACGCCATCTGGTAGTAAAGCGTTATAAACATTACAAAGAACGCGAGTTAAGTCTTCAAGTTCGAGTATGTGGTTGAAGCTGACATTAGTAGAAATAACGCCATGAAAGGTAGATGGCAGTTGAAAAAAACGAGCGTCATCGAGGATAAATTGACTGTCGGGTGCATTTTGATGGGCGTAGCGTAACATTTCTACCGAACCATCGATGCCAGTCACTCGATAACCCAGGTTTTGCAAACCTGCTGCTAGTTCTCCCGTACCGCAACAAAGATCGAGAATCTGAAGGAGTTTGGGAACTTCACCAGGAAGATGTTGTTTGAGTAATTTGGCTATTTCTGGTACCCATTGCTTGAGTTCTAAACCCCAAGTTTCGCTGTGAATGCGGGCAAAGCGATCGTATTCTGAATAACGAGTTGTTGTATGAGAAGACATAAAGATTTTTACGATAGATAAATTGTGCAGGGGCGTATGCCGTACGCCTTCAACGGATTAAGTATTCACAGGATTTAAAACGCCTGTTTTAACGAGATATGAAATGTAAATTCCAAATAATTCTCGGTTTATTTGAGGACAATTAATGTCACTATCGGCTAAGAGAGCGATCGCGTTGCTACAGTCATATTTTTGTTTGGGTACGGGCGATTTTTCTGGGTTGGTAAAAGTAGAAATTAGAGGATATAAGGCATTGTTGGTAGAATTATTGTTTAGGCGAGATCGCCATTGTTCGTAGTCAACTAACTTAACGGGATAGCCCAAAAAATCAAGATATTGAGCCATTGCTTTGAGATTAAATGGCTGAGGGTTGCGGAGGTAAAAGGCTTTACCTAAAGATTCGCTTTGTTGGGAGAGATAAACGATCGCTTTACTTACATAATCGCAGGGGCTTAAGTTCCATTCGATGTTTAAGTCAGGGATGCTTCCTAATTGAATACAACCTTTGATAATGCGATAGGTATGATCGTTACTGTTACAAGCACCAGTCTTACTATGTCCCGAAATTCTGCCAGGGCGATAGATAAAAATGGGCATACCGCGATCGCGGGCGATAGTAACTAGTTTTTCTGCTACCCACTTACTTTGGGCATAGCCATCGGTAGGCATTAGGGCATTGTCGATACTGTCTTCTTCTCTAATTATTCTCAGGTTTGAATCTTCTCCTATTCCCTCTTTTGCAGGATAAACAAAGCTAGTGGTAGAAATAAAATGTACGGGTTTGAGTTTTACTTGACTTGCTAATCTGAGAACTTCTTGAGTTCCTAATACATTGGGTTTTTTAAGGGTTTGGTAGGGATAGGTAAAGTTGACTAATGCCCCATTGTGATAGATGTCATCGATTTGGGTTGCCAATTGTTGAAATTTAGATTGGGATAAGCCTAGTAGTGGTTGTGATAGATCGCCAATGACGGGGATAATTCTATTATTAAAACCAGCTTTCCAAAGTAGATAGGATGCGAGATTGTTTTGTAGCTTTTGCTTACCTGACTCAAGATCGGGCGATCGCACCAAACAGTAAATATCCGCTTGGGTTTGCTGCAAGAGTTCGTAGAGTAAAAAAGCCCCTAAAAAACCTGTTGCGCCAGTTAGGAAGATAGCAGTGGGTTTTATATCTCGACTGTAAACAAGTCCATTAGGGTGTATTGTCGGATCTAAAACCGCTTCGGCTTGTAAGTCAATAGAATTAGCTGCATTATCTTGTTTTCCTGCGATTTTCTGAGCGATATTAGCGACAGTAGGCAGTTTAAACAAACTTTGTAAGGAAATTTCGATTTTAAAAGTATCGCGGATGCGGGCAAGCAGTTGGGTAATGAGTAGAGAATGTCCTCCTAGTTCAAAAAAATTATCGTTAATACCCACTCTTTCTAGATTTAAAAGTTCTTGCCAAATCTCTGCTAGCTCGGCTTCTATTGGGGTGCGGGGTGGTGTGTAAACTGCTTCTAGTTCGGGGAGGATTGAATCTGATGCTGGTAATGCTTGGCGATCGATCTTGCCGTTGGGAGTTAGGGGTAAGGTTTTGAGGAAAACAAAAGTTGAGGGGGTGGCGTATTCTGGTAGTTTATTAAGGGCAAAATTACGTAAGTTTTTACTATTGAGGGTTTTTAGTTGTTTTGGAACTACATGTGCTACTAATCGGCGATCTTCTGAGACTGTAACTACTGCCTGTTCTATATCTGGGTGTTGGCTTAATACTGCTTCAATTTCTCCTAATTCGACGCGAAAACCTCGAATTTTGACCTGATTGTCGGTTCTACCCAAAAATTCGATATTACCATCTGGTAAATATCGAGCGCGATCGCCTGTTTTGTACAGTAGGGACGATTCGCGAATCGCCCCTACTACGTGGGGGTTGGGAATAAATTTTTCTGCGGTTAATTGTGGCTGGTTTAAATAACCCCGTGCTAATCCCGTACCGCCGATGTGTAATTCTCCTGGTACGCCGATGGGTACGGGTTGCCCTTGGGAGTCGAGGAGATAAATTTGGGTATTAGCGATCGCTTTACCAATGGGAACTGTTGCAGATTTGTTTTTTGCTTTGATGTCTACTTCAAAAGTAGTTACGCCGATGGTGGCTTCTGTAGGACCATAATGATTGAGAATCTTACATTCTGGGGCTAATTCTCGAAGGCGATCGATTAAATCCCAACTGGCGACTTCTCCCCCTAAGATTAATCGCTGTCGGGGTAATATTTTGGCTGGTTGTTCGGCTGTGAGCAAGGCGTTTAAGTGGGAAGGAACGATTTTAAGACAGTCAATTGAATGGCGATCGCAATATGCCGATAAGGCTTGGGGATCGGAGGCGGTTTCGGAAGGGATGATATGCAAACAGCCACCAGTACACAGGGAAGGAAAAATAACCGTGTTGCCTAAGTCGGCTGAAAAAGTTGAAACTAGGGCGTAGTTACTTCCGGCAGGTATATTTAGTCTGGGTTGAATGGCATAGAAGTAATTAAGTAGTTGTCGATGTTCTATCGCAACTCCTTTAGGTTTACCCGTCGAACCAGAAGTATAAATTACATAGATTAAATTTTCGGGTTTTACTTCAGAATCGGGGTTTTCTTTGCTTTCTCTGGCAATTATCTCTTTGTTACTATCCAAGCAAACTATTTTGCTGTCTAATTCGCGCAAGTTTTGGCTTAATTTTTGTTGGGTTAGTAAAACTTTAGCTTGGGCATCTTGTAGACGTAAAGCTACAGCAGCAGGAGGCAAAGCTGGATCTAAGGGTAAATACGCCCCACCAGCTTTGATAATGGCTAATAAACTAATAATATTCTCAAGCGATCGCTCTAGACAAATTCCTACCAAGACTTCTGATTTTACTTCCAGACGTTGTAGATAATGCGCCAGTTGGTTAGCACGATGATTTAATTCGGCATAAGTTAATTGTTCGTCTTCAAAAACAACGGCAATATTATTAGGAGTTTTTACTACCTGTTCTTCAAACAGTTGGTGAATACATTTATCTAAAGGATGATCTGCTTGATTTTGATTGTATTCAACCAGTAACTTGTGGCGATCGCTTGTATTTAAAATCTCCAATTCGCTAACTTTAGCTTCTGGATTATTAACCGCACTCGCTACTAAATTTTGAAATAAATTGCCCCAATATTTAATATCTTCTAAATCGATAAGATCGCGATCGTAGTGAAACTCGGCGATTAAAGATTCTGCTTTACGTATACAAGTTAGTTTGAGTTTAAATGGTTCAAAACAAACATACTGGCGATCGCTTATAAAACTAACTCCATCTGCACTATATTTATCTGACAAATCTACATACTCAAAGGCAATTCTGTTATTAGAATCTGTATTCTCTTGCCAGAGATAATATTCTTGCCATTGGTGATGATTTTCTAAATTTTGGCTAGTTTGGTCTAATATTTCACTAAATTTAGCTTCGTTTTTAAACGAACAGCAGACGGGCAACCATTTGGCTAATAATCCTAAAGTTTCTTCTAATTCTTCATAGCTTCTACCATCAAAAATAGTCTCTACGGTAATTTCTGACTGTCCCGTAAGTCGCCAGAGAAATATTTGCCAGTAGGTTAATAATAATTTCTCTATTGTGGTGTTATGTAGACTGGCTACACATTCCAATTTATTTACTATTGTTGGATCGAATTGTACGGAATAAACATCCGATTGAAAGTTAATTTCACTAGATCGCTTTTCAAAAGGAAGGGTTGCGGTTTTTGGTGAATCTAATTGTTGCCAGTAAGCTTGTCCTTCTTCTACATCCTCTTCTGTTAGTAATTCGTTGTGCCATTCAGAAAATTGAAGATATTGTGTTGGTTCTTCATCTGTTGCCCCCCTAGCCCCCCAATTCTGGGGGGAATCATTTTCATTTTCCAAGTCCCCCATCCCCTCAAAGTTGGGGGGATTATAGGGGGGCAGGGGATTTAGGGGGCTACTATAGATATAACTAATTTCTTTAACTAAATTTTTTAGAGAAGTGCGATCGCAACACAAAGATGGCAGAGTAATTAAAAGTGTATGATTCTGAGGCGACAGAATAAGTAAAGATAAGCGCAGTAAAGCATCTTTTTCCCAATCGTAAGTATAGTTTCTTTCTGTTTGGAATAATTTATCTATTTCTAATTGCTGTTGCTGGGAAGTTAAATCTTTTAGATCTAACGTCTGCCAAGAAAAGTTACTAACAGTTTCAATAACCTGCATTGGCATTATCATTCCAGGTTGCCGAACAAACCGCGTGCGAAGAATTTCATGGCGGTTGACGATTTGTTTTATAGCTTGTTGTAAAATTTCTACGTCTAGTTCACCTTCAAGATTAACGGCACATTGGGCACGATATGCCGAACTATTGGGTTGTAACGACCAAAGATGTTTTTGTTGGGGCGAAAGCCAAAAACCTTCCAATGTTAAATTTTGCATTTATAGATTTGAATTTTGTAGCGATAGATTAAGTAAAGGAGGGGCGTTTCGCGAAACACCCTTACAAAATATGTATTGAGTTCAATTTGTTTCAGTAATGTTCATTTCCCCCATTGCCACAGCAATTTTGCGATCGCCTGTATAGGAGTTGCGGGCATGGGCAACGCGCATATTGTCTAGCATTAAAATGTCTCCTTGTTGCCAGGGAAAGCTAACTTGGGCTTGTTGGTAGGCTGCGTTAATTTCTGCCATTACTGAGTCTTCGATGGACGCACCGTCGCTGTAGTAAACGTTACGGGGTAGATTAGCTTCGCCAAAGGTTGAAAGGAGAGAATTTCTAACTTCTGGTTCTAGGTAGGAAATATGGTGTAGTTGTACTTGATTGAAGAAAAGAGATTTTCCTGTTTTGGGATGAGGAGAAATAGCGGGGCGTACTTTACGGGTGCGTAAGCCGTTATTGGGCAACCATTCAAACTCGGTTTCCGACTCCCTACAGTATTGTTCCACTAAGTTTTTATCGCTGGTATGAAAGAAGTCTTGCCAACTGACATCTAAACCTTCAATGTAGTTGCGGACGTACATTAATTGTTGGTTTTCTAAGTGCGATCGCAGTTTGGGATTTAGGAGTTGATAAACTCGGTGGCAGTCTACAATTGGGGTTTCTCCTCCTTGTTGGGCTGGTTGGACGCAAAAAAACCAAATTTTGAGGGGATATTGGTGTAGGTGAGAACTTTCGTTATGAAACAAAATAGCGCGATCGCTGGGATAGGGTGTAGATTTATAGACTTTTTCGCTTTTCCCTTCTCTAGGTAAGTCGCCGTAGTTAGCAAAGAGTTGGGGACATATCGCACTGGCTACTCGTTCAAACTTGCTTACTGTATCGGTTTGAAAACCGCGAAACAGAATTGCACCGTGTTGGAGTAAGTTATTTTCTAAATATTCTCTGTGGTTACACGCCCAGTCTGCTAAGTCTATGTCATTGTTATTGGGTTGAATGACTAAAGGAAGATGCTGTTTGGGTTGTAAATAACTGGTGGTAATTAATTCCTGTTGGGCAATAGTAACCGCTTTGGGCTTAATTCGTTTGAATTTATTGAATTTAGCTTTTTTAGTAGTAACTTGCTCTTGTTTCTGCGATTCACTCAGCATTTTTAAAGTATCTATAGGTGTATCGGGGTTATCGGTAATACCGCACAATAAGGTTTGTAGATTATCGGTAATACGGGCGATCGCATCTGGTGTAAATAAATCGCTGCGGTATTTCCAAGTACCTTTAATACCTGCTGCCGTTTCTTCCATAAATAAAGCCAAGTCAAATCTCGCCAAACCCGTATTCAATTCCATCACCTCGACTTGCAAACCAGATAACTCAAAGGCTGGCATGGGAACATTTTGCAAAACGAATAAAACTTGAAATAGAGGTGTAACGCTACTTGTACGATCTGGGCGTAAAGCTTCGACTAATTTGGCAAAAGGTACATCGGCGCGATCGTATGCTGCTAAAGTGGTTTCTCGCACTCGTTCTAATAATTCTCTAAAAGTAGGATTTCCCGATAAATCTCCTCGTAATAATAAAAGATTGACGAAGAAACCCACAATTGCTTCTAGTTCGGGGCGATCGCGATTGGCAACATCTGTTCCCACTATAATATCTTCCTGGTTTGTATAGCGATACAGGAGGGTTTGGAAACTCGCTAGCAGTGTCATAAACAGAGTGACACCTTCTTGAGAACTTAAAGCCTTAATTTTTGTCGATAGTTCGGGAGGTAATAAGAAAGATCGGACAGCACATTCTCTATTTTGTTTTGTTTTGGGTTTATTTACCGCTAATTTCTCTAAATTTAAGCTGGTAGGAATACCTGCTAGTTGTTGCTGCCAGTAGTCTAACTTTTCTGCTAATACTTCTCCCTGTAACCATTGACGTTGCCAGTGGGCAAAATCGGCATATTGAATTGTTAATTCTGGTAAGGGTGACGGGGTTTCGGTAGAGAAAGCCTCGTAAAGAGTAGATAATTCTTGAATTAAAATTGCGATCGACCAACCATCAGTAGCGATATGGTGCATGGTAAATAAGGCTACATAGTCGGTAGCACTTAATTTTAGTAGGGTTACTCTTAGTAGAGGTGGTTTGGCTAAGTCAAAGGGTAACTTGGCTTCTTTATCTGCCAGTCGCAGAAATTCCTCTTCTCTTTCTGCCTCTGGTAAATCCTCTAAACTGACTACAGGAATTTTTAAGGTTAGATTGGGGACAATAACCTGTACTGGCTTTCCTTCTACGAGAGTAAACCTAGTGCGTAAAGCTTCATGTCGTCGCAGAATTTCATTGAGACTTTTTTCAAAAGCGGGAATGTTTAACGAACCAGTCAACCGTACCGCAGCAGGACTATTATAAATAGGAAGATCGGGATTCAACTGCTGGATAAACCACAATCCTTCTTGGGCATAAGTAAGGGGTAAGTTATCGTCTCTAGAAACGGGTACTAGAGGCGGAATTTCTAAAACGTTTTGAGATTGCTTCATCGACTCTACCCCTTTAGCTAATTCTGCTATGGTAGGAAACTCAAAAACATAGCGTAGGGGTAACTCGATCTGGAAAATCTGACGCAACCGTGAAATAAGCTGAGTAGCTAATAAAGAATGTCCCCCGCGATCGAAGAAATGATCGTTGATGCTTACGCAGTCTGTTTTTAATACCTGACTCCAAACCCCTGCAATGACTTCTTCTACTGGAGTGCGAGGTAAAATATCTGATTTCTCTTGGTTGTCTCGATTTATCTCTGGCGCGGGTAAACCCTGTCGATCTACTTTGCCACTAGGAGTTAGGGGTAAAGCATCTAAGAAAATAAAATTTGAAGGGATGGCATATTCTGGGAGTTTGGCTTTGAGGAAATTTCGCAGAATAGTAGGTAGTTCGTCGGTGTCATTATCTTTATGAGGAACAACATAAGCAACCAAACGCTTATCTTCTGGTGTATCTTCCCGCAAGATTACTACAGCAGACGACACCGTTGGATGTTGACTCAATACTGTCTCAATTTCCCCTAATTCAATACGAAATCCGCGAATTTTCACCTGATGGTCGATGCGTCCTAAAAATTCAATATTGCCATCTGGTAGCCATTTGCCTAGATCGCCTGTTCGGTATAGTAGGGGCGAACCGCCGTTCGCCCTTACAGCAAATGGGTTGGGGACGAAACATTCCTTTGTTTTGGTTTCATTGCGCCAATAACCATCTCCCACACCAATACCAGATACACAAATCTCCCCAGGTATGCCAATAGGCTGTAACTGCATCTGAGAATTAACAATGTAAATACTGTTGTTAGCTAAAGGTTTACCTATGGGAACGGTTTTTTGATTCGCTGCCAAAGGCTCGTTAATGATATATTGAGTGATATCATCTGAGGCTTCTGTTGGTCCATAAGCATTGGCTACCTTAATTTCAGGATACAGACTCAACCAACGGTTGACCAATTCCACCGCTACATATTCCCCCGTAATCATCATGCACTGAAGATTGGGTAAAAATCTTTCCTGGGATGATAATTGAGAAACGTAATCGAGTAAACTGCTGAGAACTACAGGAACGAGTTCCACTAGAGTTAGCTTTTCTTGTTTGATTAACTCAAATAACCTATCGGGATTACATATAGTTTCCTTATCGGCAATAACCGTTTTACCACCAAACAAAATAGGTGCGAGGAATTGCCATACGGAAATATCAGAAGACGCTGGCGCACTTTGGAGAAAACTAAATCCTGGCTGTAACTCCAAGGCATCGAATTGGGCGTAGATATGATTAATCGCCCCATCATGTCTGATAATTGCACCTTTGGGTAATCCTGTTGAACCAGAAGTATAGATCGTGTAGGCTTTATCTTTTCCCGTTGCTACATTTTCTGTATTTTTTGTTTCACAGCGATCGATATCTTCTGTCGAATATAAATTAATTCCCTTTATTTCTGTGTCTGCTAAATTATTAGTATCCAAACAAATAATATGCTGCAAATGCCGATAATCTTCTAAACCGTCTGCAAACAAATCTAATAGTGAAAATTGGGTTAAAAGAATTTTTACTTCACTATTAATCAGCATATATTTGAGGCGATCGCGTGGATAGGTACAATCTAAAGGAACATAAGCACCTCCTGCTTTTAAAATAGACAGGATGGAAATTAAAAAATTAATATTGCGTGTTTGATAGATACCGACAAGATCGCCTCGTTCGACTCCCAAGCTATGTAAAAATGCAGCTAATTTACTAACGCGATCGCTTAATTGTTGATAAGTTAGTTGTTCTTGGTTATAAACAACAGCAAGATCGTTTGGAGTCCGCTTTGCTTGTTCGGCAAACAGATCGTGAATTGTTCTATCTACTGGATAGATTTTAGCATTATCGTTAAAACCTCTCAGTAATAAATCTCGTTCTCCGTCTTTGAATAAAACTATACTAGAAATTTCCGTATTTATATTCTTAACAACCGTCTCGATAACATTCAGATAATGTCTAACTAGCGTCGCGATCGCTTCATATTTAAACAAAGCTTGACTATAGATTATTTTTCCTTCTATTACAGAATTATGTACTGAGAAAGAAACTGTTAGATCGTTGTTGAGATTAGCTACACAATTGCGATCGTGAATATTTTCTAACAGAACTACAATATCGTAAAGTGAACAGCGATTTTGTGCTTGGGGTATGGCTAATAAATCCAATAATTCCTCAAAAGCATAATCTTGATGGGTATAAGCACTAATTACATTTTCTTTAACCTGCAATAGAAACTCTTTAAAACTAAATCGATCATCTACATCAATTCGTAAAGGTAAAACATCAGAGGTATTAGAAGGCGATCGATAACTAGGTATCCCTACAATTAAATCGTTGCTGTTAGTATACTTATGCAGCAAAACATTAAATGCTGTCAACAAACACAAATAAATTGATAAAGAAGAACCGTTGGTTAATTTAATAACAGCCTGTGATAGTTCAGCCGACAAGTTAAAAGAGATTTCTTTATTCTTGCCTCGATAAACTTCAGGTCTTAAACAATCGATAAGAATGTTTGTTTCAGGTAATTCTCCTGTTAGCTGGTTTAACCAATAAGTTTTATTAGTTAAATAATTTTGTAGCGGTTTCGTTTTTATTTCTTTTATTAAAGTTTGCATTGAATTATCTAAAAATTAAAATCGTTTTTTTACCCAGATATGTACTTCACCTTGTAGTTACAAAACAGGTGATACTAAACATTTAGTAAAAGCCTGTTGCAAAATCGAACAACCTTTCTGTAAAGTAGCCATTTCAATATTTAAAGGCGGTAAAATTTTAATTACCGTGTCGTTTCTGCCAACCCGTTCTACAATCAATCCCGACTCAAAACACAAAGAAGTAATTTCCTTCGCCAAACTCGCGCCACCAAAATTAGCTAAATCTATGCCCCAGATCGCGCCAATGCCTCGAATAGAGATGCGATCGCTAATCGAGCCAATTTCTTCTGTCAAAAAAGTGCGTAAAAAAGTCTCTTTAAGTTTAATTTCTTTTGACAAGTTATCATTTTGCCAATAATATTCTAAAGCTGCTCTTGCTCCCACAAAAGCCAATTGATTACCGCGAAAAGTACCAGTATGTTCCGCAGGTTGCCACAAATCTAAGCCTGATTTAATTAACAGCAATGACATGGGAAAACCATAGCCACTAATTGATTTTGATAGCACTACCAAATCGGGAACAATATTAGCTCGCTCGAAAGAAAAGAAAGAACCAGTACGCCCACAACCAACTTGAATATCGTCACAAATTAAGAGAATGTCGTGGCGATCGCATAATTCTCTCAGTCTCTGCAACCACTCTACAGAAGCAACAATAATTCCTCCTTCTGCTTGAACCGTTTCAAAAATAATTGCTGCTGGTTTTTCGATCCCCGAATTAACATCATTGAGTACCGAATCTATGTAGTCAATAGTGTCGAAAGTCGCCATAAATCCGTACGGATAGGGCATAAAAGTAACGTTATTTGATGTACCCCAAATCCCTTCTTTAATAGTGGTGTTTCCCGTAACGGCTAAACTACCAGAAGTCATACCGTGAAATGCTCCCATAAAGGAAAATATGCCCGTTCTTTGCTTAATTTTTCTAGCTAACTTTAAAGCTGCTTCTACCGCATTTGTTCCCGTAGGACCACAAAATTGAACTCGGTAATCTAAATTTTTTGGCTTTAAAATCGTTTCGGAAAGCTTAGTTAGAAATTTTTCTTTAGCCGAAGTATGTAAATCTAAACCGTGAATAATAGTATCGGAGTTGAGATAGGACATAACTTCTTGTTTGATTTTCTCATTGTTATGTCCGTAATTTAAAGCACCCGCACCTGCTAAAAAATCGATGTATTCTCTTCCATCATTAGAGTAAATTATCGAACTTTTTGCTCGATGAAATGTAGCAGGAAAACTACGACAGTAACTTCTAACATTTGATTCCCATTGTTCAAAGACATTCATGGCGTTTTTTGGTATAAAAAGTAAAGATAAGTAGAGGTGATTCGCGAATCGCACCTACAGAGGTACAACATCAAAATTAAAGGTTGCTTCTCGTTCTAAAATTCGAGTAAATTCTCGTTCGGATGGCGTTAGTAAAGATAAGTCCTGAAGACGTGCTTGGGGATTATTGACTATACCCTGTAGCAATATTTCTAAATGCTGAAGAATGCCTTCAATAGTAACAGCATCAAAACGGCTACAGTCGTAAGAAATTTCTATAGTTAATTGAGCAAAAGGATAAATTACGATGTTGAGAGGATAATTAGTTTTGTATAAAATATCGGTCATTTCAATCTCTAATTCCCCCTGACTTACCTGAAACGTTGACAGCATCGGTACTTTTTCAAACACCACCAAACTTTCAAACAAAGGCACATCTCGCGGTAATTCTGTCCAGCCTTGAATATCTACCAAAGGACTGTATTCGTACTGGCGCATTTCTACTAACTGCTTTTGTAACTGCTGACTCCAGGTTAGTAATTTTTGCCGTTCGTCTACTTCTACCCAGACAGGTAAACTATTGATGGTCATTCCCACCATCAATTCTACGTCGCTTAATTCTACGGGACGACCTGCGGTAGTATAGCCATAGACGACTTTCTTTTCTCCCGTATAGCGACTTAGAAGTAAAGCCCAAGTTGCTTGCATGAGAGTATTTAAAGTTAACTGATGCCGACGCGTTAGAGATTTTAATGCTGTGGTTGTCGTCTCGGATAACAAGCGTCTTTGCTGGTCGTATTTTTGTTCTTTATTAGAACTTTGCTTGGTATACAAATTACTCAGGGGTGTTGGTGCTTTTAAACCCCTAAGCCTCTCGCGCCAAAAGCTTTCCGCTTCCTCAAAATCTTGTTTCTGCAACCAGGTAATATAGTTTTTAAACGCACTACCAGAGGTTAAAGATGCCTCGCGTTGCTGGCAAAATGCCTCGTATAACTGCACGAATTCACTTAATACCAAAGCTACCGACCAACCATCCATATTAATAAAATGGGAAGTCCAGACAAACTTATAAGTATCTTCATCCAAACGGAATAAAGTTATTCGCATCAAACATTCTTGAGCCAGATCGAACCCCAAATCGCGATCGCGCTGCAAAAAAGACTCAAATTTCCGTTCTTGTTCTTCTACAGTTAATCCTCGCCAATCTTCTTGCCCAATTGGTACTTGTACTCGTTGGTACACCACCTGTAGGGGTTTATTGATGTCCTCCCAATAAAAACCCGTCCGCAAACTGGTATGACGCGCTACTACTTCTTGCCAAGCGCGATCGAATGCGTCAAAGTTAAGTTTACCCCGTAAAGTAAATATTTTTTGAACGAAGTAAAAACCCGATTCTGGTGCATAAATACAGTGAAATAAAATTCCTTGCTGGATCGGCGATAGTTCGTAAATGTCTTGAATATTTTCGGTTTTCATTAGTGTTTGTCTCGTTTGCTTGTATATCGCCCCCTAAATCCCCCAAGACGAGCGACCCCGCGCCGACGACAGGCGCAAGGGAATGCGCGAGTGGGGGACTTTAAAAAATTTGTTCCCCCCAATGTTGGGGGGCTAGGGGGGCAAAATGATAACCTCAACCCAACCTACTTTGTTTGTTACCAATCTTGGTTAGAAGCTTGTTTAGTTCGGTTTGAGATAAATTAGCCGTGTATTGTTGGGAAGATTCAGCCGTATCTATTGGGTTTTCCTCCGTCTTCTCAATACCAACTACCTTTGCTAAATCTGCGATCGCGGGATGTTCAAATAACTGATTGGGTTTTAGCTGTAAGCCTTTTTCTTTGGCTTTTAATGCTACTTGGAAACTCAGAATAGAATCACCACCCAATTCAAAGAAATTATCGTAAATGCCTACTCGATCGATACCGAGAAGTTGTTGCCAAAGTTCTACCAAAATTTCTTCGCTGGAATTACGAGGACTAACGTAGGTATTACTCAACTGTGGACGAGGATATAATTGTTGCGTAGTAACCTCTGCTTGGGTTTCCATTGCTTTAGCCGAATGGTGTTGGGCGATCGCAGTTTCTAAATCCCTTCCCGTAACGACAACTTGGGGTAAACGATAATTAAGAATGCGTTTAAATGCCTCGATCCCTTCTTCGGCAGCAATGCTATTTTTCTGATTTTCTAGATAAAACGGTTTTAATTCCTCGGAAACTTCTATTTGTGAAGCCATGCCGACTGTTTGCCAGTTATCCCAATTAATTGCAACTGTAAAAGAATCATCTTTAGCATTGCGATAATGAGCGTAAGCATCTAAAAAGGCATTGGCAGCCACGTAATCTACTGCATATCCCCCCGAAAGAGAACTAAGAGAAGAAAACAGCACCGTAAAATCTAAAGGCGTATTTGCAAAAACTTTTTCTAGTACCAAAACTCCTTGTACTTTAGCAGCAAAAACTGTTTCTACGGGTTCTTTATCTCTAGACTCAATTTTGCCTGGAATTGCTACCCCTGCTGCGTGAATGATACCGTTAATTTCTCCAAAGCGAGCGTGTACTCGATTTACTAAGGCTTGCATTGAAGCGCGATCGCTCACATCGGCACTAGCAACTAAAACTTCTGCCCCTAATGCTTCTAAAGCCTGAATCTGTCGAATTTTTTCACTAAGAGAATTGCTTTCATCGTGAGAGTGTAACCATTCTTTCCATTGACTGCGGGGAGGAAATTGCGATCGTCCACAGAGAACTAATTTAGCTTTTACCGTTCTGGCTAGATATTCTGCTATAACCAAGCCAATACCGCCCAATCCACCCGTAATCAGATAAACTCCGCCCTCTCTTATATGTGAAGTTGATGTTGCCGAGGTAAAACGATCCTGTTGTGTTATCTCATTTATCCCCGTGTCCCCGTGTCCCCCCGTCTCCTCGTCATTTCGACTGAGGTTGATATCTAAAGACGACTTACTCTCTAGTCTGACGGGTTCAAAGGTTTGTATCCACCGATGTTTACTCCGATAGGCAATAATTTGGTCTGAAGTTGAAGTATAAACTTCTGTTATTAATTGTTCAGCAAGTTTTTCTTCTGAAACAGTAGGAAAGCTAACATCGATACTGCGACAAGAAATATGGGGATACTCTAAAGGAATCGTTTTAACCGCGCCGAGGATAGTGGCTTTCTCTGGAGTAATTACTTCCTCACCCGTAACCGACTGAAGATTGTTAGAAATAACAACAAAAGATAAATCCTCTCTGCGTTTCTGTGCGCGATCTTTCTTCACTAAAGCCTGCACGACAAACAATAAAGAACAAAATCCCCTTGTTTGAACATCCTCTTTTTGCTTTTCGGGTGTAACACTCCACAAATGCAAAATCTTACTTGGTGTCCAATTCAGATCGAACAACTCTTCAAACAAAGCCTCATAATCTCGTCTATTTTCGGGATTAATTGCATATAGTCTTTGATTTTGAGAATTTTTGCCTAAATAACTAAACTTATCGCCAATATAAATCGCGATCGCCTTTTGCCCTGCGATCTCTAACTGTTTTAAAATCTGCTTACCCAAACCTAATTCATCGACGAATACTAACCAAGATTCGGATTTTGCCCCCCTAGCCCCCCAAGTTTGGGGGGAATGGTTTTCAAAGTCCCCCATTTTTGGGGGATTTAGGGGGCTTATAGGTAATACCGAACGTTTCCAAGAAGGAACATAAAACCAGTCGGCGATATCTTGTTTTTTACCAGCTTTGTTTAAAGAATCCCAAATTTTAGCAGTTTTTTGAATAGAATTATCTTTCTCCCAGTCTCCTCCTCTGCCAGACTCCTCCTCTGCCAGACTTTTCGTCTTCCAACCCGAACTGATATTAATAGAAGGTTCGATCCAATAACGTTGACGTTCAAAAGGATAAGTCGGTAAAGGAATGCGGTTTAATTTTTCTCCGTTATAAAAACCCAACCAATCTGTTTTTACTCCCGCCAGCCAAAGCTGTCCTAATGTGTTCAACAAAAACCTGACATCAGACTGTTGTTCTTGAGGATGACGAAGGGAATTTAATACTACCTGTTGGGGTGGTTTATCTGGATGCTGTTTGGCTAATTTACTTAACGTTCTACCCGCGCCTACTTCTAATAAAATAGAGTCCGATCGCTTGAATAATTCCTGTAAGCCTTCTGCAAAGCGTACCGTTTGCCGTAGATGAGTCGTCCAGTAATCGGGATTAGTTGCTTCTTCGGCAGTAATCCAAGTACCCGTAACGTTAGAAACATAGGGGATTTGAGGGGGATTGAGCTTAATTTGAGAAACGCGATCGCCAAATGGTTTTAAAATTGGTTCCATCATTGCGGAATGGAAAGCATGAGAAGTATGAAGAAGACGACAATCAATCCCCTCATTTGTTAATCGATCTTGTAATGCTGCGATCGCCTCATTTGTTCCCGAAACTACGCAGTTCGATTTACCGTTAATTACCGCTAAAAAAATATTTTCATTTAATAAAGGCTGTATTTCCACTTCCGATAGAGGAATCGCTAACATACTCCCCGATGGTAGTTGCTGCATTAATTGACCCCGTACAGTTACCAAAGTTAAAGCATCTTCCAGAGAAAATACCCCTGCTATGGTTGCAGCGACATATTCCCCAATACTATGACCGATCGCAGCTACGGGTTTTATGCCCCAAGATATCCATAATTTGGCTAAGGCGTATTCAATAACAAAGATAGCTGGTTGAGCGATCGCCGTCTGCTGCAACTGCTGTGCTGCTTGTTCTGTATCTGCTTGTGGGTATAAATAAGCTTTTAAATCTAATCCCGATTGAGATTGCAGTAAGGCAAAACAGCGATCGCACTGCTGACGAAATACAGGTTCGGTTTCGTATAGTTCCCGCGCCATATTGACGTATTGCGAACCCTGCCCCGTAAACATAAACACTACGAGGCGATTTTTGGCTTCTTGATGTTGAGTTAAAATTCGTTCGGGCGATCTTAGGGCTTTAACTGCATCTTCGACGTTTTCAGTGACAACCAGACGACGATGACTAAACATCCGACGACCAACTTGTAAGGTATAAGCGATATCAGCGAGGTTCGTTTTTGGATGCTGTTCTAGATAATCAATTAAATTACTCGTAGCAGTTTCTAATGCCAAACTGGTTTTGGCGGACAGAATTAATAATTGCCAAAATTTCTTTTGACTTCTGACTTTTGACTTTTGACTTTTTAAAGGTGCTTCTTCTAAAATTACGTGAGCATTCGTACCGCCAAACCCAAAAGAACTAACAGCAGCGCGACGCAGTTTACCGTTGGTTTGCCATTTTTTTAATTCGGTATTGACGTAAAACGGGCTATTTTTAAAATCTATTTCAGGATTGGGTGCATCGAAATTGAGACTGGGTGGTATTACTTGGCGATCGAGTGCCAGAGCGGTTTTAATTAAACCTGTAATTCCCGCAGCAGCATCTAAATGTCCGACGTTGGTTTTTACCGAACCGATCGCACAATAACCTGTTTTATTCGTACTAGACTGAAAAGCCTGAGTCAAAGCAGCAATTTCAATCGGATCGCCTAAAGTAGTTCCCGTACCGTGTGCCTCAATATAAGATATGCTTTCTGGCTCTACTTCCGCCATAATTTGCGCCGAACGAATTACCTTAGCCTGTCCTTCCTGACTCGGTGCGGTGTAGCCAACTTTGAGCGCACCATCGTTATTAATTGCCGAACCTTTAATAGTTCCGTAAATATAATCGCGATCGGCGATCGCATCTTCTAAGCGTTTTAAAACTACAACCCCAATTCCGTTACCGCCAAGAGTGCCATTTGCCGAGGCAGCAAAGGCTCGACATTTACCATCGGGCGAGACAATTTGCCCTGGAGATAAAATTTCCTCTGTTTGGGGTACTTTCACCGCCACGCCAGCAGCTAAAGCCATGTCGCATTCTCCACTGAGTAAGCTTTGACAGGCTAAATGCACTGCGACTAAAGAGCTAGAGCAAGCCGTACCGACGCTAACGCTGGGACCTGTGAGGTTTAATTTATAGGATACGCGGGTGGGTAGGTAGTCTTTATCGACTCCTATTAGGGTGGGAACGAAACCTCTAGATTTAATTATTTCGTGACTGAGGTTATAGAGTAAATAGGTACTGATACCAACTCCTGCATAGACTCCAATCGGTCTAGTTTCTCGTTCCGAGTCATAACCCGCATTTTCCAAAGCCTCCCAAGCGCATTCTAAAAATAAGCGGTGTTGGGGGTCCATTGCTTCTGCTTCTCTAGGGTTGAAGCCAAAGAAGGAAGCATCGAACAGTTCGACATCTTCTAAAATGCCTCCTGCGGTAGTGGTATCTGGTAGGGTTGAGGTTAGTTCTTTACCGTCGATCAGGTTTTGCCAGAAGGCTTCGATATTTTTGCTTTTGGGAAAGCGTCCCGATAGTCCGATGATTGCTATTTCCAAGCCTGTTGTCGATCGTGTCATTTTTGTTTATTGGTAAAGTTTATGTTTCCGTAGGGGCAATTCATAAATTGCCCTAACTTACAGATTTCGATTTATGCAATCTCTGTCTGAGGCGGTTTTTTCCTGCGGCGATTTGTTCGATTAATTCTGGGTTTTCTGATTCTGCTGTGCTTTCTTGGGTTTGTAGATATTGGGCTAGAGAACGAATGGTGGGATATTTGAAGAGATCGACTATGGAAAAAGTTTCTAAGTTGTCTCCCGATTGATTTTTCAACTTGCTATAAACTTGAGTGATTAACAAAGAATTTCCGCCGATTTCAAAAAAGTTATGGTCGATTCCTACTTGTTCTAAGTCCAGTACCGTTTGCCAAATGCTTACAAGGGTTTCTTCGATCGCGTTTTGGGGTGGTGTGTAGGGGATGGCGAATTCTTGCAGTAATATTTCTGGGTTGGGAAGTGCGTTGCGATCGATTTTGCCGTTGGCGGAGAGGGGTAATTTTTCTAGATACATGAAGGCTGAGGGAATCATGTATTCGGACAGTTTTTCTTTGAGAAAACCGCGCAGTTCGTTACACGATATTTCTTCGTTGACTACCGCATAAGCGACGAGGCGTTGTTCTTTTGAGTTTTTACCTGCTACTACTACTACTGCTTTATCTACTGCGGGATGTTGAGTTAAAACTGCTTCGATTTCCCCTAATTCGATGCGATATCCGCCAATTTTGACTTGAAAATCTTCTCTTCCCAGAAATTCAATATTACCGTCGGGTAAGTAACATCCTAAATCCCCCGTGCGATACAATCTCTCACCCGTTTGGGGATGAACGATAAAACTTGCTGCGGTTTTGGCTTCATTTTGCCAGTAACCCATCGCCAAACCGATACCACCGATATATAGTTCTCCTGCAACCCAATTAGGACATGGTTCTAAAAAGCGATCGATGACGTGGAATTGCTGATTGATCATCGGACGACCATAAGGAATGCTTTTCCAGGCTGGATCTACTTTCTCGATAGGATATAAAATCGACCAGATTGAGGCTTCTGTTGCCCCTCCCAAGCTCATTACTTTTGCTTCTTTAGTTAGGGTTTGAATTTGTTGGGGTAGAGTAAGAGGTAGCCAGTCGCCACTGAGTAAAACTAAACGGAGACTATCTAGAACAACGTTGTTTTCGGCTGCATAGTCCACCATTATCTGCATTAAGGCTGGTACGGAGTTCCAAATGGTAACTTTGTATTGCGCGATCGCGTCATTCCAATGTGCGGGATCTCGTTCTTTATGTTTATCGGGAATAACAATCGTTCCGCCAGCAGCTAGAGTTCCGAAAATATCGTAAACGGACAGATCGAAACTGAGTGAAGAAAGGGCTAAAACGCGATCGCTTGGAGTTACGTTAAACCTCCGATTGATATCGAGAATAGTATTAACCGCACCGCGATGATTTATCATCACCCCTTTAGGAACACCTGTCGAACCAGAGGTATAAACTAGGTAAGCTAGATCGTCAGGGGTTTGTATTGGTTGTAGGGTTTCTTTGCTTTCCTCGGCTACATCTTCCAGACACAATATTTGGTAATTAGTTAGTTTTTCTTTGAACCAAGATTGGGTTAAAACTACGCTAACTTGACTATTTTGCAGTAAATAATCCCTACGTTCTTCAGGTAAATTAGGATCGATAGGGACATAAGCAGCACCAGCAGTTAAAATTCCCATTACCGCTACAACTTGTTCCCATCCTTTTTCCATCATCACCGCTACCAGTTGGTTGGGAGATACGCCAAGGGAACGCAGTTTATGAGCTACTTGATTTGAACACTCGTACAATTCTTGATAGGTGAGATTACCTTGAGAAGAAATTACTGCATATTCATCTTTGCTTTTATTTACTTGCGCTGCAAATAGAGTGTGTAGCATTTCCTCGGAAATCGGTGCAGCCGTATTGTTAATATGCGATCGCTGTTTTAATTGATGTTTTAAAAGTAATTCACGATTAATTCGTTCCCCCCAAGATTGGGGGGCTAGGGGGGCAGACATTACTTCAAGCAATCGACAGTAAGCCTCAAACATATCCTGAATCATTCCTGAAGGAAATAATTCTTCTACTACATCCCAATTGAAAGTTAATGCGCCTTTTTCCTCCCATACTTGCACGTCCATCCAGGCTTGAGAAGCTTGAGAAATGCCGTAAACCAGTTTGCCAAAATGACTGAAGGTAGAGGTTTCTTGTCCCAGGTTTTCTAAACCGAGAGTGCTGGTAAAGACAATCGGTATCGCACTAGGGGTAGTACCTTTTCTTTTCGCTAGTTCTCGCGTTACCCTCACGCCACTAAAGTAACGATGTTCTAAATCCTGCCATAGTTGCTGTTGCAGACTGGAAGCTCTTTTGTTGAAAGGTTCGGGGTGAGAATTATCTACTTCTAAGAGAGTGGCAGAAATAAAGTCACCTAAAAGCTCGTTCACTTGTGGATGCAAAGGCAGACGATTGAATAAAGCCAAACTAATCGTAAATTTTGGGCTTTTGCTCCAAATTGTCAGAATTTCGGTAAACGCAGCTAGTAATATACCCGAAGGAGTCAAACCCGCTTGAGTAGCTTGTTGTTTGAGTTGCTGCCATCGATCGCTTTCTAATCTTCCTGCATAACGCTTACAGAGATGCTGTTTCAGTTCGCTAGGACGTTTTGCTAGAGGCAAGTCGGGGGCAGGAGGTAAGCTATCCAGGCGATTTAACCAGTAATCACGCGATCGCTCGTATAGTTCTGTCTGCTGGATCTTTTGTTCGGTTAAGACGTAATCGCGAAAGGAAATCGTTAAAGGTTCGAGTTCTATCTGAGGATTTTCATAAAGTTGAAACCACTCATCGAATAATCGAAACAAACTCCAAGCGTCGAATATTTGTAAGTCGTAACTAACGTGCAAACGAAACCGTGTTTCATCTAACAGAGTGATGCGAAATTCAAATAAAGGAAAGCGATCTGTAGGTAAAACTTGATGGGACAGGCGATCGCGTATTGCTGCTAATTCTGTTTTAACTTCTGGTTCTTCTTTATCTCGTAAATCTAAAACTGGGATTTCATAAGTCGGAACAGTTTTTAAAACCTGCTGTCTTCCATCGGGTAAGACGATCGCTCTTAACATATCATGGCGATCGATTAATCTTTGCAATGTTGTATTTAGCCGATCTAAATCTAAATTCTTGCCTTCAATTTCGTAATAACCGTGATTGGCAACATTACCCAACTCAAACACTCCACTGCGACCTACCCAAAAGGCGTGCTGCATATCTGTTAGAGGAAAAGGTTCGTAGCGTTTATCTGATTCGGGAACAATGGTAGGTAAAGCAGTCGGATTGCTCTTATTTTGCCGCAATAACTTTAAAATTTCCGCTTTATACTCGATTAAAGAGTTTTTTAGTTCGGGGCTTAAAACTCCTTTGGGGGCATCAACGGCTAAGGAATCGCCATCAGCAGCTAATTTTACGCCTTTATCTAAAAGAGTTCGTAACAGTAAAAGTAAATTCATGGTTGCAATTAGTTTTTATAAAATTATTGGATTTATAAACTCAAAATTTCCCGTTCTGATGCTTCGTCGTTACTTACCAATTCGGGAATTACTAAAGTGCTTAAAGTTAACTTTTCTAGGATTAGTTGAGTTAGGGTATTTAAATTGTTGTCGCCAAAAAAGCTTTCTATTGGCACTCTGATTTCCAAATCTGCTTCAAGGCGACTTTTGAAGGAAAATGCCATCAATGAATCAAGCCACATAGTTAGGGGTTGAGAGGCATCAATTTCATTGGGTAAAACCTGTAAGGTATTAGCCAGCCATATAGTTAAGTAATTTTTAATTAACTCTTCTCTTAGTTCTGGTTTAACGGCTAAAATTTTCGCTTGAGAAAGTTTTGGTGTAGCGCGCTCTTTTTCTGATTTACCATTCAAAAGCGTAGTGGAATCTCCCCTGCACCCCGCCCCCTGCCCCCTTGCTGCTTCAAGGGTAAGTTCCGAACTCAACTCATGCTTGGGTGCTGCTGGTGCTTTTCCTAAAGCGACATCTCCCCAACGCATAACTGTAGCTGCTGCGGTAGCGGATGCGCCGTTAGTGTATACCAGAACTAGACTATTTTCTTTAATCTTTCCTTCCTTAACAGCATGGTAGAGATTAGCCACAGGAAAGACAACCCCAATATTGCCATAATAAGGATAAAGATTGAGGGTGCGTTCTGGTGCGATACCTAAAGCCCTGGCACAAACATGAGCATACCAAGCGGTAGGGGTATTAAATACAAAAAAATCGATTTCTGCTAAATCTACTCCCGCTTTAAGCGCAGCCTCTTGACAGCAAGTACGAACACAATCTACGGCTGTTTCTGCTAAACTGCTAGCGTTTTCTCCCGTTTGCGTTAGTATTCGCGGTTTACCTTCTCTGCCAATTTCTAATTGATGATGGTAAGCCCCGTAGGTATTAGCAGTAGACACTACTTTACTAGCCAAAACACCCCGATCTGGTTTTAGTTTACCGACTACAAAAGCCCCCGCACCATCTCCCATCGACCAAGCTAGAGTATCCGTTTCTCGTACCGTATTCGAGCCAAAGTGAGAGACAATAACTAAAGCATTGTTATATTCTCCCGTTTGAATTAGAGCGCGAGCGTTTTGCAATGCCACTAAAGCACTAGAACAAGTAGATTCTAGATTCCAGACGGGACAGTTAAAACCTAATTTTCGCGCCAATAGAGTAGTATTATCCAAGCCCAGATTATCGGCAAACAGAGATGTCACCATTACTACATCCACTTCCGCCACATTCAGTTTGGCTGCGGTTAACGCCTCCGTCGCAGCCTGATACTGAACTTCTAAAGTAGATTCATTTCCCAATACACGCCGTTCGACACTCCCCCGAAAAGGATCTGATAAATAAGGTGCAACCTCCTGCGACCAAAGATCGAAGCCGTTATCTACCGAACTCGGTACAACAGAACGATTTCTTCTTCGTCTGGGTTGAGAACGCACCATATCAGGATATTTTTGCTGCCAATAATCGTTAGTGCGAATGACGCTGGGAAAGCTAACGGCTAAAGAATGGATACCTATAGCTGTGGAGTGTGTGGACATGAGTTATTTGATTTAAATGACTGATGTGGAGACTTGGGGACTTGGGGACTGGGAGAGATAGAAACTGAAAAAAGTTTTATTTTGAGTCATCACACAGACTCAATGTGAGAAATCTCTAAACTATTGCAACTACACTAGCGACGGCATGAGTGGTGGTATGACTGATGCTTATTAACCATTGTGCAATCCCCAATCTTGTTGCTATTGCTTGGCATTGACCGAATAGAATTACTGAAGGCTGTCCTGTAGATAATCGTAGAATTTCAAGATCGAGATAAGAAAATTCGCGTCCGTTATCTAAAATATTGATAATTGCTCTTTTAGCAGCCCAACGCCCCGCTAGATATTGAATTCTTCTTTCACCAATATAGTTAACGTTAAGTTCTACATCTGTATAGTGTTGTTGAATAAAATTTTCTCTTCCTTCTAAAAGCTGTTTAAAAGGCTGAATTTTTATTACTTGCAAACTACTATTAGGAGTCTGGAAACGAACGGGTACTTTTGCATACATTGTCATTTCATTTATCATTTATCACATGCTAAATGTTTAATGTTTTACTTCAACACCAAATTATTCAACATCGTATTCATCTTATTAACCGACTCGATATACTCATTTTCAGGCACTGATTCGGCGACAATACCCGCCCCTGCATTGAGTTGAATGCAATCGCCATATTGAAATACCGAACGAATTGCGATCGCAATATCTGCTTCTCCCTGACTATTTACCCAACCAACTCCACCAGCATAAATACCTCTTGGTTCTTCTTCCAGGCGATCGATCCATTCCAGGGCTTTTTCTTTATTAATCCCCGATACGGTGATTCCTGGAAACAATACTTTTAAAGCATCCCAAAGAGTATTATCTGTCTTTAGTTGACCGCCAACTCTTGAGGATAGATGCTGTACGCAGCGATATTGTTTGACCTCCATAAAGTTTAAAATCTTTACCGTTTCTGGTACGCAAACCGCAGCAATTTCATCTTGTGCTAACCACACCGAAAGGGCGTGTTCTTTGACTTCTTTGGCATCGGTAAATAGTTCGTTGTTGAATTGAATATCTTCGTCGATACTGACACCGCGAGGTCTAGTTCCCGCTAGAGGATTAGTAATTACAAAACCATTGCGATCGACTTCCATCAAAGTTTCGGGACTAAAACCCACTGCACCTATATCGCCCAAATTGAAACAATATGACCTTGCAGAATTGTTAGTTTTGCCAGCTAAAACATAAGTTCCTAAAATATCTAGTTCTCCAGCCAGCTTAAGCGATCGCGCAATAATTGCTTTATGCAAACGTTGGTTCTTAATAGCTTCAATTAAACTGCTAATAGAGTTTTGATAGTTTTTGCGATCGCTACCATCTAAGTCAAAAGCTGCTGCTTGGTAATCTGGTAACTGGGTATCGATAAATAGTTGTCTTCTTACAAAATCTAGTGACTGAGTGGTTTTGATTCTTACTCCCTGTGAAGTAAAGTGCAGTTCGGTTTCGGGGATTACAAAATAAGATAATGGCTGCGAACTAACTTGAGAATAAGAAGAATAAAAACGCGCCAGATCGAAAGCGGTGTAACCATAAGCCGTCCAGTCTTCAATAGACACAGAATTTAATAAAGCCTCTACCTGCTTTAAAGGATCGCTGACGGGTTCGACAGTAGACTTTCCTGCATTGTCGAGTAAAACCTTATCTTGAGTAACTACTACCTTCGCTAATTCCCCACCAGCAATACGAACTTCGTCCTTACCTTCGTATAAAACATATTTACTAAAAATTCCAGCTTCAAGAAGATTATGGAGAACGATAATTGCTTCCCTTTGCCCTGGAACAAAGGTTTCGCGATACTTAACTGCGGTTTTAAATTCTACGACCATTGATTTAATGATGAATTATGAATAATGAATTAAATCTTTTTGCCTTTTGTACGGCGGTTCCCTAAAGGACTTGCTGAGTCTAACGACTTGCTTCGCAAACGCATCGCGCGAACCGCCTCTAACTTTTGACTTTTACCTTCTGATGTTTCAATCGCTGACGATGAACTTTTCCTGTAGAGGTACGGGGCAAACTTTCAACAAAGTAAATCTGTTTCGGGGTTTTAAAATGAGGTAAGTGCTGTTTGGCGAAAGTGCGAATACTTCTTTCTATCTCCACGTCAGGCTGTTGTTCGGATTTCAAACTAATATGGGCGGAAATCTCCGTAAGTCGATCGCCGTTACTATATTCTGGAACTATTGCCACTTCCAATACTTGTGGATGCTGGTACAAAACCGCTTCTATTTCAAAAGGCGAGATCCATTGACCGTTAACTTTAAATAAGTCATCGCCTCTTCCCATAAAATAAAACCAACCATCGCGATCGCGTTTATATTTATCGCCAGTTTTCATGGTATTGCCGTAGATAGCTTGACGAGTTTTTTGCAGTTGATTCCAGTAGCCCAACATTAAACTGTCACCACTTACCTGTAGTTCGCCAATTTCTTCATCTTCACAGAGAAGACCATTTTCATCGACAACCCGCACATCATAACCAGGTACGGGACGACCAGAACTACCCGATCGCGAATCTCCTAAACGGTTAGAAAGAAATATATGCAAAAATTCGGTCGTACCTATTCCCTCACAAATCTCTATGCCATGCCTATCTTTCCATTGCTGCCAAATACTTTTGGGTAGCTGTTCTGCTGCGGAAACGCACAAACGCAGAGAAGACGAATCTAAAGCTGCAATCTCTTGTACCTCTAGAATTCGGGCATAAACGCTAGGTATACCAAAGAAAACCGACGGTCGATATTTATGAATATCTTCGATAATATCGAAAGCATTATTAGCATCAGACAGAACTGAAGTCGCGCCAACTGCGATCGGGAAATAAAGACTATTACCCAAACCATAGGCAAAGGCAATATTGGCAACAGAATAAATAACGTTTTCTGGATCTAAACCTAGAATACCTTTAGCATATTGTTCGATACACACTAAAGCACTACGATGGGCATGAATTACCCCTTTGGGTTTGCCCGTACTGCCCGAAGTATATAGCCAAAAAGCTGCTTCGTCGGGTGATGTCGGCGCACAAGAAGTTAACTCTGGAGAATCTTCCAACAAAGATAAGAAAGACCTTTCGCCATCTACTAGTAAGACGTGACGTAAATAATCTGATAAAAGATAGCCAATTTCCCTGTTCCCCCGTCTCCCCGTCTCCCCGTCTCCCTCCACAAACAACTGACGGGACAATTCCAATTTTTCTGCCCATGCTTTACTGGTTAACAAAACCTTTATACGCGAGTCTTGCAGAATGTAATCAATTTCTTCTTCAGAACAAGCAGGATTAATCGGTACGGGGACGGCACCAAGCCAGATTGCTCCTAAGAAAAATACAACAGACTCTATACAATTGGTCAATAATATCCCCACCCGATTTTCTCTTTCGACACCGAGTTTGGTTAGTAAACCAGCATTACGTTGTACTAAATTACTTAACTGCGAATAGGTATAGGTGCGATCTTTGTCGCAAAATGCGAATTTATTTTCATTACCTCGCTGTAGATTAGCCTCTAGTAAATAGTCAGCGAGGTTAAAAACATTTGGTATTTTCTTAATTTTCATTTATCCGTTCCTCAGAGAAACCTAAAACGTTCACTAACACGCAATCTTGCCATTCCCACCAATCGACCCACCATTTTTGTATACATAGTTTTTGTGCCTGTGTCTTGGCTTTGCCAGATAAATTCACTGATACAAGTTCTTTACTTATATCGGCTTCAATTTCATGCCAGTCAATTCCTACTAAACCAGTACCTAACGCTTTGCCAACGGCTTCTTTAATGCCAAAGCATAAGGCATAGTAGATAAAAGAATTATTCACTAACTGACAATAACTTTGTTCGCGATCGCTAAAAATCAGACTTAAAGTTTTGCGATCGCTAGCATTAATTAATCTGGCAATTTTGGATATGGATGCAATGTCAACACCCACTGCTTGAATTTTTGTTCTATGAGCGAGTTTGCCAGCGCAATATAGTTCATTGATTTCCTTCACTATATAAAATAATTTGCAATAAGTAAAGCTAAATTTTTTAGTTATTGCGTTCTGTCATTGCAGAGGCGATCGCGTCAGAAACTTCTGCTAAAGTCTTATCCTGACGGCTTTCTAACTTTACCTTTACTCCCAATCTGCGCTTTAATGCCAGAGAAATTTCAACTATTTCCGTAGAATCTAGCTGTAAATCTCGATTGATTGCAGCATTTGCTCTAATTAAATCTTTAGGAATCCCTAAATCTTTGAGTATCTCTTTAAGGTGATTCATTGCTTTTACAGTGTCTGTCACACTATCCAGCCTCCTATCTCCAACAATTCAATACACCAAAATTGCTTTATCTGGCGATCGCTTATTGAGAATTAGTTTTAATAAACTTGATAATCCAGATAGTACCATCTTTATTTCTAAAAAAATACCCAATCGCAGATCGTTAAGTTTTTGTGTTGCTATTCAAAAAAGCTATTAAAAGAATTTATCAATAAGTTTGGAGAACTGAGTTTATTAAGAACTGTTTCTATTTAGCTTGTAAGGTGATTTAAGTAACAACTTTGCTAAAATCTGACTTTCCAATGCTTTTGGCGACAAAGCGGAAAAGTTTTTGTCGAACGACATCACCCTTTCAAAATTTGTTTTTAATTTTATTGACTATAGATTTCATTAAGCTATAAGATTACTTTGGCAAATACATACCGATTTTAAAATGATATTTAACTAAAATTGCACGCTTATTTAGGTTGTTTCACGGCTTTTGTCATTTCAGACAGAGAAATATCCAAAACAACCAATTTTAACTATTGACAATAATTAATTTAATTTACTGCAAATTATTTGCAGTAAATTAAAAATTTAGCTGGCGTATGTGTCTGCAATGCAGATCGTGGATTTTATTGACGGTCTTGGTTTGGCTTGCGCGATTAGCTTTGCAAGATCGCGGAGTGAGATCGCGCTTAATACGAACAAAAAATTTTAGTGTAAGTTAATGAAAATAAAATTAGACAATCTTGTTTTTTTCGTGAGTTGGTTGGGGATATCAATCTGTTTATCTGAAGTGCAGCCAGTCCTGGCAAAAACAGAGGCTTTAACAGATGTTGCTTCTCAAAATAGACAGACAAGCTCTTCTATATCTGCCCGAGATTTGCTAGCTCAGGAAAATACCCAATCTCAACTGGTTCGGATTACGGAAATAAAACTAGAGCAAACAGAGCGTGGACTAGAAATAACTTTCCAAACACCTTCAGGACAACGATTAGTACCTTTAATCCTTCCAGAAGGAAATAATCTGGTTATCGATATTCTTGATGCTACCTTAGCTTTGCCAGAGGGAGATAAATTTAATCAAACCAATCCCGTAGAAGGCATTAGGGAAGTTAATGTTACTCAAGTAGATGACAGCAGCATTCGCGTGACTATCGCAGGCGAAGGGCAAACACCTGATGCTGAAGTAATTCCATCGCAGGAAAACTTAGTATTGAGTGTTACCCCAGAAGCAAGTACGACACAAACCGAAGCGGATGAAGAAATTGAAATTATCGCTACGGGAGAAGCAGAGGACGATGATTATTTTGTTCCTGATGTTACATCTGTTACTCGAACCGAAACACCAATTCTCGATACTCCAGAATCGATTCAGGTAGTTCCCCAAGAAGTCTTAGAAGACCAACAGGTAATTCGCCTTGATGAAGCCTTGCGTAACGTTAGTGGGGTAACATTTGGCGGTACGGATTTGGGGAGAAATTTGCAGTTTAGCATTCGTGGTTTTGACGAAGCACCGATTTTGCGTAATGGTTTTCGGCAATTTGGCGCGGATGTGGTTCCAGAGATAGCAAATTTAGAACGGGTAGAAGTATTAAAAGGACCAGCCTCAATTCTATATGGAGAAATAGACCCTGGGGGTTTAATCAACATCGTCACCAAAAAGCCTACATCCGAACCCTTTTATGAAATCCAAGGTCAGTTTGGCAACCGCGATTTTATTAGTCCTAGCATCGATTTTTCAGGACCATTAACCGAAGATGGAAACGTACTCTATCGACTCAATGCCCTATATCGTAGCAGTGACGATATTCAGGATGTTGACGAAAATATCGAAAGGTTTTTTATCTCACCCGTAGTTACCTGGAAAATAGGCGATCGCACCGATATTGATTTTGAGTTAGTATATTTCGATGAAGATCGACCACCCAGTTTTGGTTTACCTGCCATTGGTAACGAAATTGCCGACATTCCCTACGATCGCATTACCAACGAACCCGATGACTTTGGTGAAGAAGAATTTCTCAGTGCTGGTTATGACTTGGAGCATCGATTTAACGATAAGTGGAAATTGCGGAATGCTTTTCGCTACACGCAACAAAACGGCTTACTAGAAGTGGCTTTTCCTTTTGAAATTGACGATGAAACGGGTGATGTGTTTCGTTTTTGGGCGGCACAACCCCAAGAAGGAGAGAGTTATTCTTTACAAACCAGTACCGAGGGAGAGTTTGCTACGGGTGCGATCGATCATCAGGTTTTATTTGGCTTAGATCTTAATTTAACCGAAGATAATTTTAACGATTTAATTCGCTTGGATCTTGAAACTCCTTTGGAATTAGATTTATTTAACCCCGTATACGGTACATCCCCCAGACCAGATTTTGATACTTTACCCTTAATTAGCGATCGCGAAACGGAAACTCGACGACTGGGACTTTTTGCTCAAGATCGCTTCTCTTTTGGCGATAATTTCTTTCTTTTAGCAGGGTTGCGTTACGACACTGTAGAACAAATCGTTACCGATAATTTGGAACAAACAGAAGTCAGCAATACTAACGATAATCTTACTCCTCGTGTAGGAGTAGTTTACAAACCTATCGATACGGTTTCTCTCTATGCCAGCTATTCCCAATCCTTTAGACCCAATACGGAAACCACATCTGAAGGAGAAGCTTTAGACCCTGAAGAAGGAGAAGGTTTTGAAGTTGGAGTTAAATCTGAGTTTTTAGAGGGAGATTTATTGGCGACTTTGGCTTATTTCAACATTACCAAGCAAAACGTTGCCACTGAAGATCCCGAAGATCCTTTTTCTGTGGTGGCTACGGGAGAACAAGAAAGCCAGGGTATCGAACTGGATGTAGTAGGTGAAATTATGCCTGGATGGAATGTTATTGCTTCCTATGCTTATATAGATGCCGAAGTTACCGAAGACAATATTTTTGAAATTGGCAACCGCCTTAACAACGCTCCCGAAAACAGTGCCAGTTTATGGACGACTTATGAAATTCAAAAAGGCAATCTACAAGGACTCGGTTTGGGTTTGGGTTTTAACTTTGTTGGCGAAAGACAGGGAGATTTAGATAATTCTTTTGAATTAGATAGTTATTTTCTGACCAATGCTGCCGTGTCTTACGAGCGTAATAACTGGCGTGCGGCACTTAATTTTAGAAATATATTCGATGTGGACTACATAGCAGGTGCTTCTACTGTAAGAGTTAGAGGTAACGATCGCGGCGAGCCTTTTACGGTGTTGGGTTCGATTTCATTTGAGTTTTAAACCGTATTTACCACTTCGATTAATGTCTTAGCCGTAGCACTTAGTGGATGAATTAGGACAATTTTGGAGCGATCGCTAACTTTCTTTGTCTAAATTTTCTATTAATTCTTCTAGCTGATGCACTAATAACGGTAAATCAGTTTGAATTGTTTCCCAAACAATATTTAAATTTACCCGGAAATACTCGTGAATTATCAAGTTACGAATTCCACGAATATCTACCCAAGGAATTTCTGGATACAACAATTCTACTTCTGGCAAAAGTTGACTAGCTACTTCGCCAATGACTGCCAAATTATACAAAACCGCTTTTATCGTTTTCGGATCTCGTTCAAAATCAGCAAAAGACATTCCTGCTGTAAAAGTTGCAATTTCAGCACACATTGCCAGAATATCCTGAAGTCGTCGGCGCAAATCTCTAGAAGACACGCACCGCCTCCTGTAAAACTTTTTCTCGTAAATGTGCTTTTAAAGAATCAAGTGTTCCCAAATCAACTGGACAGTCCAAAATCTTCTCTAAATATCGTTTTAAGCGAACAAAGGTAAATAAACCTATAGTTTGCTCGAATTCAACTAATAAATCTACATCGCTTTCGGTATTTGCGTCATCTCGTGCCACTGAGCCAAAAAGCAAGAGAGACTTAACTTGAAATTCTTCCAAATTGGGTTTGTATCTGTTCAATCGTATCAGTACATCATCTCGCTTGAGCGATCGCTTATGATTTTCCATTTTATTTTCAATTGTAATTTTTGTATTCAGTATCTTTATACCAATTAGCAAAAAGAATACGACAGATAACTTTATCTCCCCTACTCCCTCTTAACAAGTGCGTAAATTTATCATAATTTGGCTCGGTCAATTAGCTTCCATGCTTGGTTCGGAAATGACCAATTTTGCCATTACAATTTGGGCTTGGTCGGTTACTCAACAGGCAACTCCCCTATCTTTTATCTTGTTTTTTACTCAAACTCCCAAGGTGATTGCTGCCTTGTTTGCGGGGGTATTGGTCGATCGCCTGAATCGCCAAAAATTAATGATGGTAGGAGATTTATTGGCTGGTTGTTCGACAATCGCCATTTTATTCTTGTTTTTGGGCGATCGCCTAGAAATTTGGCATCTTTACTTTACTGCTGCGGTCAATGGCTTGTTTGGTTCCTTGCAGGGTTTGGCTTATTCTGCTTCTCTCTCGTCTATCGTTCCCAAGCAGCATTACACCAGAGCTACTGCCCTTAATTCGGTTCGGATGTCGGGAGCCTATATTTTAGCTCCTGCTTTAGCAGGAACTCTCTACCCGATAATTGGACTAACGGGTATTCTAGTTATCGACATTATTACCTTTATTATTGCTGTTAGCACCCTTAGTATCGTTCGTATACCCCAATTTAGGCAGAATCCAGTCATTCGACATTCTAATCTCAAACAAGATTTAACTCTTGGCTTTCGCTATCTGCTACAACATCCTGGTTTACTAGCCATACTTATCTTTTTTTTACTAGAAAATTTAATTGAAAATATTAATTTTGCCATTCTGCCCGCGATGATTTTAGCTCGTAGCGGTAACGACTCAACTACCTGGGGCAGACTTTTAACTAGCTTTGGCATCGGCGGCGTATTAGGTGCGGCAACTCTTAGTATTTGGGGCGGTTTTAAACGTCGCATTCACGGAATTTTACTTGGTAGTGCGATTTGGAAACTGGGTTTAATCGTGTTATCCCTTACCCGAACTACGTCTGTAAAGATTGGCGCAGCCCTAACCTGCGGTTTTTGCTCTCCCTTCCCCGATAGTTCTAACCAAGCAATTTGGATGTCAAAAGTCAAACCAGATCTGCAAGGACGAGTTTTTGCCGCTCGCGATCTCATCGCTCAGATTGCCATTCCTCTAGGAGCCGCGATCGCAGGACCTCTAGCAGATCGCTTTTTCGAGCCAGCTATGCGAAAAGGGGGTAGTTTGGCTCCAATCTTTGGCGGTTTATTTGGTACTCAAATCGGTGCGGGTATGGCACTGGCGATCGCTTTATTTTCTAGTTGTGGTTTTCTATTAGCATTGGGAGGTTATGCTTTTCCTTCATTACGAGAAGTGGAAAAACGAATAGCAGACCACGAGTCAGAAATGCAAACTAGCAATAACATTTGGCGTTAGTAAATTAAAGTACGATTTTTAGAAAAAGCGATGCGACCCACAGAGGCTACCGCCT
>NZ_JRFE01000028.1 GCF_000756305.1 Myxosarcina sp. GI1 | reverse complement strand
TCCGCAACGGCGATGCCCTCCAGGGCATGGCGTTTGCGCGAATGCGTTGTTCGGCGCAAGACGCAAGGGAACGCGCATCAAGACAGCGATCGCCAGCCAACTTTTTCGCGTTGCTCCCACTCGTCGTTTAGTGAAAACTTTTATCGGACAGTTGGTAGAGCGATTTCATCTTGAAAAAGTTAAGGCTAGAGATTTATGGCATTTGACTAGCCGAATCAATCAGAAGTTATTAGCTCAATCGCCTATGGTGATTCGCTATTGCCTATGGCAATGTCGGTGCGCTCCAGCGCACGTTGCTCTGTGGTTGAAACGTCACTCAAATAACCCACTGTGTTTTCAACAACTTATTTCTGATTAATTTTGAAGTTGCACACAACGGGTGTTTTTTTTCTTTAAAACCCTAAATCTGCTACAGGTATAGCACTCAGACTACCACTACCTTCAATTGCCAGAAAATCGACAATTTCAGTAGTGTGGTGAATTTCCGAATCCAAGCTTTGTTCTTCAAGAACCTGAAGTTCTACTCCCACAGACGAGATTCTGTCGCAATACAAGCCCGCAGCATCGGAACCGTCATAGGTACTGATATTAGCGGTAAACTGCGGTTGCCCTGCAAATAAGCCATCAAACTCAACAGCATAGGTGTCATGGGTAACAGCATCCTCGGTGCGGTTGGCATAGTAGGTAAAATCTCCCCATTGCCCCCAACCAGTTTCCATTGCCAGCCAGCCAACAGTTTCGGTATCGTGTGCCATACCGCGCTTGATTTCTTCTGCTTCTAAAGCCACTTCAAAACCATTGGTGCTGCTGTTGCGCTGGCGCGTCCGCACAAAGTCAGGATCGTTTTCAGTTTGTACCTGGGAAAGAATCATCGGAGTAGTAGCAAATTCCGCGCTAAAATCAACCGCGTCGAATCCCACACCTTTTTCTACCAATCCCTTGCTGCTGGTAGTGCCGACTTCTAGTAGCGTTCCATTTTCAAGCTGCCAAGTTCCCGCTTCCATCACAAAGTAGTCAATCTCTCCCTCAAAGGTAGGAAGATTACCCGCACTAGCAAGATAGTCGGGCTGCTGGAGTCGAACCTCAAAACTATTACCAGTAATATTATTTAAGCGCATCGCCACCGACTCTCGACTATCGGCAAACATTGGCTGAAGGAAGACTACAGGATTATCGTAACTATTCATCAACTCGACAGTTAAGCTGTTACCAGTAAATTCAATCCCTCCCGTTTCGCCAAAAACCTGTGGCACGACATCTGTTGCTAGTGCCTCACCCGTAATAACTCCCTCACCTTCAAGTGCCATAAAGCTGACATTTTCAGTAGTATGGCTGGTTTCGCTGTCGTAGCTGGTATCTTCCTCAATTTTTAGTTCGATACTGTTGGTCGCTAGATTGCGGTAGCGAACTCCCGCAGGATCGGGTCCGTCATAACTCGATAGAGAAGCCAAAAACTGCGGTGCGGAACTAAAGTCAGAAGTAAAATTAACAGTTCCCCAGTTATCAGTAATGCGATCGCCAGTAGTACCGATATGATAGTTATTGCCAAGCCAGTTACCGCTGCCCGTCTCGATCGCCATCCAGCCTAATTGCTCGGCAGAATGAGCGGTATTTTCTAAGGCTTCTTCCTCTTCCATCCCCATTTGAAAACCACCAACACCTACGTTGTTCTGACGGGTGCGAACGAATTCGGGGCTATTATTAGTCTGAACCTGAGTAAATACTGCGGGTGTAGCATCAAAACGACGATCGAAATTAACAGTTTCCCAATTTTTAGAAATCTGGTTTTCACTATCAAGCGTACCTGCCTCCAATAAAGTACCATCGGGTAATTCCCAGGTTCCCGCTTCGACGACAAAATAACTTACCCCTCCAGAGTAGTGAATTCCATCGAGATAGTTAGCTTCTTTTACTTGCAGGTCGAAGCTATTGCTGGTAACGTTTTGCAAACGTATTGCCGCAGGATCTGTATCGTCCGTACCCAGAGGCTTGAGAAACACAACGGGATTGGTAAAGCTATTATTTAAGACAACCGTTTGCAGTTGGTGTCCAACCCAGTCTAACTGCCCGTATTCGATAACGGCTTGAGCTTCAGTTTGGTTGCGCTCGGCAGTATTAACTACGCCAGTTTCTGTAACCTCCAAACGAGCGTCGCTAAACTCAATAAACTCGACTCCAATTAAAGTAGTATCGTTGCCAACGCGAACCTTATAACCATCTAGATAAACATTACCAGCTTCAGCCAAGGTACGACTAAATTTAACCGTGTCAACGCCGCCATTACCGTAAATAAACGCACTATCGGTTACATAAAATTCATCATCAAAATCCGTACCTGCAAGATCGAGATGTTCGATATTACTAAAAGTTACTTTATTAACGCCGTCTTTATAGATAATCTTGTCGCCCAACAGAGTAGTGTAAACTCCACTCTCGCTAAAGCCATAATCAAGCTGCAAGACATCAAACCCCAACCCACCATCAACAATATCAATGCCCCTGCCAGTTCTAATCATGTCATCACCCGCACCAGCAGCAATGACATCATCAGTAGTGTTTTCGGTATAGGCAGAATCTAAATAATCATCGCCACTACCGCTTTTTAGCTCGAAACGTTCGATATCATCAAAATTGATTGTCTCGTAGGTGCCATAACTGTAAAAATCATTTTCGGAAAACGCTAGCGATAGTTCTCCGCTTAAAGTCTCACTACCAAAGTCATAAGTATAAAGTGTAAAATCAATATTACTGGTGCGATCGCTATAGTCGAGTACAATCGTGTCAAAACCTTCTCTACCATTAATATAGGTATTGTTGTTACCAATCAGACGATCGTTATAGCTAGAACCAAAGACTTCAAAAGTTTCGATATTGCTAAAAACAATTTTGTTAGTACCATCCTGATAAACTCCACTGGTATTGCTATCTAGACTTGAAGTAACTCCACTGGGACTGAGTCTAAAATCGAGATGCAGTTCGTCATAACCTTGACCACCATCAATGGTGTCATTGCCCAAACCCGCATCGATAATATCATCTCCAGCACCAGCATCGATGTACTCGTCGGTGGTATTGTCATAACCAAAATAAATATAATCGCTGCCGCTTCCTGCTAGCAGTTTGAAAAATTCAATGTCATAAAAACTGACCATACCGTAACTTTTAACAGTTTCACGGGCAGTTGCATAGAATTCGCGATCGTAATCATCGAGGAACAGATTCATTCCCCGATCGAACTGAGAATAATTTAGGATTAAGCTATCGAAACCAGTTCCGCCATCAACAAAATCTCGCCCCGTACCTGCATAAATTTCATCGTTTCCCTCTAGGGCAATAATAAAATCATCGAGAAGAGTTTCTAATAGAATATCGTTATTTGTGGTTCCTTGAATCTGACTCATGACTAAATTATTAATGTTTGTAATCGATATACATACGAAGTTTTATATATATACTTGATAACACTAGATAATTTAATAGACATTAACTAGATAATAAATTTACAAACAACTATTTCAATACTTACTTAAAATTAAAAATATAAGTATTTATATTGATAGTTCTAGAATATTTATAGCTAAATAAAAAAACTCTTAAGTAGACCTCTTGCATGAATAATCAGAAAATGAGAAAAGTAATACAGTTAAGCGATCGCTGACAAAACCATGACCTACGAACAAATCAAAAATTTGAGAGAAAAACAATTCAAGTGTCTATGTGTAGTCAAACCGCAACTGTTTGAGGAAATAGCGAGTATCTTAAATAAGTTCTAGAGAAAAAGAATATAATCGGAAGTTAGCAAAGCACAGAATTTTCATTAGACTTGTTGTCAAACAGTAAATTGTCCTATAAAAATAAAACACTTTACATTGGCGATGGTGCTGGATTTAGTATTTTTGTCAAAGGCAAAATAAAGCGTACGCCCTGATGTGGCAAAGACTTGAATTTGGGGAATTAATTTAGCCAGTCCCCTGTTGCGCTCAAATTCATTTTTAGGTTGGCGATCGCCAGATGACTTAGACTAATTAATGAAGCTGCTTTTTTCGCTCCCTCGGTAATAATCAAGAGCACTTCAGGATTATCTACTACCCATAACCAGAAAGATATTGGGGACGAACAGCTTAGTTTGGCAATAGCGTTTGAACAGTTTGGATAATTTGTAAGTTATAAGAATTAGTTAATAGCTTAATTTATCTAGCTTGACGTATATGAAATGCTCTTAAGTTATACAAAAAATATACAAAATTATTTTAACTCAAGCAAATACGCAAACGCGATCGCAAATCATGGCAGGTGATACTAAGAATAACCAAACAAACAAACCACAAACATAAAATTAACTGTCATGATTTTAGTTACCGTTGGCACCGAAAAATTTCCTCTAAATCGTTTGATGAATTGGATCGACCAACTAATTGCACAAAATTTACTCCAACCAGAACAAGAAGAAATCATTATTCAGTATGGCTCTTGCACCATCGTACCTAACAAAGTAAAAGGTTATTCTGTATTAGACGCATGCGAATTTGAGCGTTTGGTTGACAAAGCTCGTTTAATTATCGCTCACTGTGGCGAAGGAACTATCGATTTACTTGCCAACCTTACCAAGCCTTTTATTTTAGTTCCTCGCACTAGTAAATTTCAAGAACATGTTGATGACCATCAACTAGAACTAGCAGAACAACTAGCCCAGCAAGGAATTCCTATTGCTAACTCTCCAAAAGACTTAGCAGAATTTTTAGCCTCACCTCAAGCAGCAAAAATAAATATTTCTCCAGCCCAATATTACGAGCAAGCTAGTTTTCTTTTAGAAGAAGAATTTGAAACTAGTGCTGTATTAGAAGATTTAACCAAAGAACTAATTGGCGATTTTGTTCCTGCCTTTGCTTAAGTTATCGAATTTACTTTAGCTAGCTTCAATATTTTTATTTTATATAACAGAGGTAAACTATGACTTATACAATTATTAATAGCAATTTATTAGCAACTTCCGTTAGCATTCAGAAGCAAGCTACAGAAGCAAAATCATCCCTTCATGTCTCAGTAAATTCTAAAGGTAAACGTTTATTAGATATTTGTGGAGCGATAGTAGGTTTAGGAATTACTACAATTTTATTTGTACCTATTGCTGTAGCAATAAAACTTGACAGTCCTGGTTCAATTTTGTTTAGTCAAACTCGCTGCGGATATAAAGGAAAAACATTTCGGATTTGGAAGTTCCGTTCGATGGTTACTAATGCGAGTGAATTAAAATATTTAGTAGAAAATAAAGCTACAGGAGCTTTTTTTAAAAACGAGTGCGATCCTCGCATCACTAGAGTAGGTCGTTTTTTAAGAAAAACCAGCTTAGATGAGTTTCCTCAATTTTGGAATGTTCTTAAAGGTGAGATGAGTCTGGTTGGTACTAGACCTCCTACTTGTGATGAAGTTGAATGCTATGAAGAAAATGAGATGAAACGCCTGGATGTCAAACCAGGTTTGACTGGTGAATGGCAAGTTAACGGACGTTCTAAAATCACTGATTTTGCCGAAGTATTGCATTTGGATTTGCAATATCAAAAAAATTGGAGTCTGGTTTACGACTTAAAATTGATTTTCAAAACTATTGGCGTAATTTTTAGTAAAAAAAGTGGCGCGTGTTAGTTGAAATAACAATAATTTAGCAACAATACACAAGTATTTGTTTGAACGAAAGACTAGCCAACAATCGAGGGCTAAAAAACGGTTTTTGTTTGGTTTCGATAATTATTAAAGTTCCTTTTGACTCTGGCATCAATTGCCAGAGTTTTTTGTTCGAAACCAATTTTACATAAAAACTTTTCATTCATCGTCTCTGTTAGAGTCATCTAGAGCAACACAGATCTCATACATAAGTCAAACACAATTACTTTAAGTAAAACAAATAAACAAACTCGAATTCAAACAACGTCAAATGATAATAAAAATAACAAAACAACTAAAGAGGTAATTATGACTCATACAACCACTACCAACAACTTTACACTAACGCATTTAAACAACACTTGTTTAATACGTATGCCATCTAGATTTACTTTTATAGAAAATAATAGTTTGAAGCAACTATTCGAGCAAATATCTAACTCTGGTAAACTGGTAACCAAAATGATTCTCGACCTCGGACAAACTACTTTTATTGATAGTGCTGGTTTAGTTGGTTTATGTCAAATTTTACGTCTTGCTAAAGAAAATAATATTGGCTTAACTTTTTTAAGCTTCTCTCCTCAAGTAAATATAGTTTTGTCTCTAGCAGGATTGGAATCTGTTTTTCCACTTGAAGAAACTGCTAAAGACATTGTCGAGCTTAAAAGCGAAAAGCAAACACCTATTCCTGTAACTGTTTTTGCTCACTGATAACTTTGGCAAATTGCTTATAGTGCGATCGCGTTTTTGAATTTAGCAAATTTGTTCGCGAACTTTTTTCTTTAAAAATAAAGAGTTTTATAGTCTAAACATAAATTTCAACACATACAAATTTAATTCAACTCAAACAAATAGTTAAACATAAAAACTAACAATAGTAGGTAACACTATGAACAGTTAAACCAATAACTTGTATTTTATAAATTTCGTTCTATTTTTCTGCAATCGAGGAATCAAAATATTATGGCTGGAAATGACTATCAAATAGATTTTAGTGCTGCCGATTCAACTCTTTACGATCGCCTTTTTCCCCAGCAAATATCTACTCTACCTGTTGGACGCGAAAGCGATCCTCTTAATAATGCTACAGCTATTGATAGTGTAGAGTCACTAGCACCTGCTAATCTGGCACTAGGACAAATCGTTCCTTTTGAATTTCGCATTACCGCAGATAGTGCAGGCTCTGTTTACGGCGATACTATTACCGTCACTGCTGGATGGGAAACTGCAACTACTAATGGTGGTTTATTTGGCTATGACGGTAACTTGGGTGTAATTGCTGCTTTTATCGATGCCAGCGATCCGAGTGCCAGTAATGATACAGACGCTACAGTCAGTAACTTTTCCTGGAATTTGGTTGGCACGGAAATCCAGGGAACTTTTGAAATTACCAATCTCGATCCTGGTAAAGAAATTGTATTAGAAGCTTGGGTCGTTCTGCAAGATGAAATTCCTGTAGGAACTACAGGTAACGTGCAATCGAGACTAATTGGTGCTGAGACTTCTGGTGCGATCGAATCTGGAGATAAAATAAATACTGGCAATCAAACTATCCCCTTATTAAGAGTTAAAGATTTTTTTAGCACTTCAGCAGATCTTTCTGTCGTTGTCGGTGATAGTGATGTTGTAACCGTACAAGACGATTCGGCTGAAGTTAGTATAGGCGAACAGTTTACCTATACAATTCTTGCTACTAATAACTCTGATGCAGTTGCCAATCAGGTTGTTCTTACAGATAATCTCGATCCTAATGTCAAATTTATCGCTGCTAAAATCACTGACAATGAAGGTGCAATTACTACCGTTAGCCATGATGATTCCACTTCTGGTGGTATTTTGACTGGAGATTTAGGTTTTCTTAACCCAGGAGAAGAAGTTGCTATAGAAGTTACCGTAGAAGTTCTTGACACTTCACCTACAGGAGGAATTGGCGATTTAAGCAACACTGTCACCATTACTTCGATTAACGACGATCCCAATTCTGGCAACAATACAAATATAGAATTAACTGATGTTATTGGCACAGAAAACTATTCAATAGAGAGCGAGGTTGATAATAATACTACTGCACCTGGTGTATTTACCGTTGGCGATACGGGACAAATTGAATATGACTTTCTCTATGATGGAGGATGGTTTCAGGGAGAGTTAGCAGTTTTTAGTCTGGCAGGAATGGAAGCTTACGAATATGGCTCTTTAGATTATCTCCAAGAAGCAGCAGCCAGAGCAGTTAGCAACTCAACTCAAGGAAGAATTTTAACCAGCGATCGCGATGAAGGAGCGCATTTTGATTTTGCAGTTAGCTGGGAAAAGAATTTTAACAAAGGTGATTACCAGGGAACTAAAACTTTTGCCATGAATCCTGGGGACGAAGTAGGCTTTATGCTAGTTCAGCACACTACTTTTGCCAATATTTACAGTAATCCAAATCATACTTCTCAGTGGGGCAAAAAAGTTCTGTTTTCTACCGATAGCAATCAGATAGCAGCAGTGGATAATAATGGAATTTTTGGTTATGAAGACGTTAGAGTAGACGCCGATAATCCAGACTATGACTATAACGATTTTGTTTTTCAAGTCGCTGGGTTGACGGGAAATGTTGACAGTATGGACGAGCTTGTCAATCCCACTCGCGATTGGCGTTCTACTGCAATGGGACAACAACTTCTCAATCATGCTAATGGTGAAACTTTTACCGAAGGAGTGTTTGAAGTAGGAGCGACTGGCGAGGTTATTATTGATTATCTCTATGATGGTGGTTGGTACGAATCGGAAGTCGGTATTTTTAGCCTTGAAGGGATGGATGCATACGATCTGAACTCCAATGCTTTTGCTACTGAAGCAATTAACCGCGCTCTTAGTAACTCCGAACAAGGATATGTAGTCATTCAAGATCCTCTAGAGGGAGCTAGATATAGTGATTTGTTGAAGTGGGAGAAAAACTTTAACCAAGGAGAATATTCAGGCAGACAGATCTTTCAAATGAATCCTGGTGATAAGTTTGGTTTGGTTTTAATTCCCGATACTACCCTTGAAGATGCACTTTTGGCATCAGACTGGGAAACCAAAAAACAACCATTCTTTTCTATTACTGCTGCCAATCAAGACAATACTGTTCAAATAGGAACTGTTTACGACGATGTTAACGGAGTGATTGTTGGCTGGGAAGATGTTCCACGCCTACGCGGTTCGAATCAAGACTATAACGATATAGTTTTAGCGATTGAAGGTGCAGATGCGATTGGTATTAATGCTATTGAAGATTTAATAAACAATGGTCGCAACTGGCTTGATAAACCAGTCGGTCAGGAAATTGTTAGCTATTTTGACAATTACAGCCTTGTTTAAATGTTTGCACGTTTGGCATTATCAGAATTTCTCTTATCTTTTACAATCGCCGTAACTTTGTTTTAACTCTCTTTAAATAAGAATTTTTTAGAGATCGCCATACTATTTTTAAATATACTTTTAACCTTCTTCTTTATAGAGTTGTCTGCAAGAAGAAGGTTTTTTTATGCAGTTTTAAGAGATCGCTTGCCGCTTCAATACAGATCGAGCGCATGTGGTTTAACTTATTCTCTGCAACTTATACAAAATAACTATAAAAATAATACAAGTTAAACGAATACACAAACGCGATCGCAAATAGTAGCTTGTGATACTAAAAATAACCACAGATTAAATTTTGTAAATTAAATTATTAAACTAAATGACTACTATTAATAACTATACTAACGGAATTTTTACAGTCAATTCAGATGGAAAAGTAACAGTTGACTATCTGTACGATGGTGGCTGGTATCGGGGCGAATTAGCAATCTTCAGCCTCGAAGGAATGGAAACTCTTGAGGTTGGTTCGACGGAATTTTTACAAGAAGCTGCTAACCGCGCACTTACCAATTCTGAGGCTGGTTATGTAGTTCTTAACGATAAAACAGACTTAGCACGTTTTCAAAATCTTAATGGTGGTACTGCTTACAAAGGCGCACAAAGTTTCCAAATGCGTGCAAGCGATCGCTTTGCCATGATGCTAGTCGTTAACGGTACGGTTGAGGATTTAGCGGCAAATCGTTACGTCCAAGATGTTTTCTTTTCGTTTGATACTGGCGAAAACTCCAATGGTCAAACATTCGGTCAAATTGCTGATTTAACTGGCGACGGTCATACTTTTGGTTGGGAAGATATTAATATTAGCAATACTGAGAAAGTAGACCGTGACTATAACGATATTGTAGTGCAAGTCGAAGGTGCTACTACTACCTCAGCAACCTTTGAAGATTTGATTGATGTTAATCGCGACTGGCTTGATACTGAAGTCGGACAAGAATTATTGACCTACACCAGTCGTCCTCAATTTGAAAGTGGTACTTTTATCGTCAACTCTACTGGCAGAGTTGAATTTGATTATCTCTACGATGGTGGTTGGTATCAAGGTGAATTAGCTGTCTTTAGCCTCAAAGGAATGGAGGCTTACGAATCAGGCTCGATAGAATTTCTCACCGAAGCTGCTAACCGCGCTCTCAGCAATAGCGAAAAAGGTCGTATTCTTATCAAAGATAGTAGTGAAGGCGCACTTTTTAGCGACACCGTAACTTGGGAAAAAGACTTCAATAGTGATGCCGAAGGTTATCAAGGGGTTGGCTCTTTTGAAATGGAAGCAGGAGACGAGCTAGCTTTTATGCTAGTCCAACACACGACATTCCAAGATATCTACCAGCATCCTTATAGCACCTCGCAATGGGGTAAAAAAGTTCTCTTTTCTACTGATGAAAATCAAATTGCTGCGGTAGATAATAATGGAACTCTAGCTTTTGAAGATATTGTTATCGAATCTGGTAATTCAGACTACGACTACAATGACTTTGTTTTCCAGGTAAATGGCTTAGAGAGCGACAACACTGTCAGTATGGATGATGTTGTCAATGCCAACCGCGACTGGCGCAATACAGGAACGGGAGTAAACTTGCTGACCTATGCCAATCGAACTTCTTTCAACGAAGGTGTCTTTGAAGTTGGCGAAACTGGCGAAATAACTTTTGACTATCTCTATGATGGCGGTTGGTTTCAAGGAGAATTAGCCGTCTTTAGTCTCAGCGGCATGGATATTTACGACCCAGGTTCGGATAACTTTATCGCCGAGGCAACTCGCCGTGCGTTGACTAACTCAGAGCTTGGTTATGTTTTAGCTAATGACCGCAACGAAGGTGCGAAATTTACCCAAAAAATGGCTTGGGAAAACAACTTCAATAAAGACCCCGATAGCTATCAAGGTGTCCGCAGCTTCACGATGACCCCTGGCGATAAATTTGCCTTTATGCTGGTGCAAAACACCACAGTTTGGGAAATCACCGACCCTTCTCAAGTCGGTCAATGGGGCAAGGTGCCAATTTTCTCTACTCCCGAAGCCAATCCTAAATATGCTGAAGCAGGATTGATAGTGGATGTTGACGGCAACGGTACTTATGCTTTTGAAGACGTTTTGGTTGGAGGCGATCGCGACTACAACGATTTTATTTTCCAAGTTAAAGGTGCTAAAGGTGCAGTTGCTGCGATGGATAATTACATTAATAGCGATCGCGACTGGCGCAGTACCTCCATCGGGCAAGAGTTGCTAGAGTATGCTAACAGAGCGACTTTTGATGAAGGTATTTTCCGCGTTGGCGACTCTGGAGAAGTAAAAATCAATTTTCTCTACGATGGTGGTCATTACTCTGGTGGAGAAGTCGGAATCTTTAGTCTTTCTAGTATGGACATCTATGAAGTTGGTTCTGAAGCATTTATTGCCGAAGCACTAGCTAGAGTAACCAGTAATTCTACTCAAGGATACATCATTGCTAGCGATGCTGATGAAGGAGCGAGATTTAGCGGCAATCTAAACTGGGAAAAGAACTACAATACCGATAGCAGTAACTATCGCGGTCAGCAAAGCTTCCAAATGAATCCCAATGATGATTTTGGTATGGTGTTGATTCCTGGCAGTAGTTTTGAGGAAGCCAAAACCGCACCAGATTGGGCGACTAAAAAGCAACCCCTATTTTCTATGGCTGCAGCTAACCACAACAGCCAAGTACAGATAGCAGAAGTGTTAACGGGAGCAGAAGGCACGATTATTAGCTTTGAAGATATTCGTCGCGATCTGGGTTCTAATATTGACTACAACGATTTTGTCATCGCTATCGAAGGCGTTGAAGGTATCGGCATCACCGAAATTGAAGATGTTATGGCTAGCAATCGCAATTGGTTAGAAACTACAGTTGGTAATGATGTCTTTAACTATTCTTTTGATGATGTTTTAGGTGTTTAATTACAGCAATTTTTGGCTCGGTTCTTAATTATTAGTTTTTTGGTTCCTTTTTAGATCTACGATCGCGAATTTTAAAATAACATTCGCGATCGCTTTTTTGGGAAATTATCTTATACACAAATAAAACAAAATTCAAGTGTTTGCAAACGTGTTTACAAACAGCGTAGTCATATTATTTGAAAAGCTACATTTATTATTGTTTGTATTTTTCCCTATTTATCAAATGAATACCATTAATTCTCAATTTCAAATAATAGGAACAAAAATATACGATCCTACTGGACAAGAGTTTATTATCAAGGGAGCGAATATGTTCGCTTGGGAAGGAATTGATAATCTCAATAATTATCTCAACACTTGGGGATTTAATACGATTAGAGTCCCTAGTTACTTATTGGGTAGTTATGACCAACCCCATCCCGAAGACGATGCCTATGGAACTAGCCATCAAATTGTCGATGCCTATACCAGTCAAGGGTCGGTAGTTATTTTTGATGCTCACGATCGCATCGGTGGCTATTACGAAGATAGTGAATGGGAAATTCTTAAAGACTACTGGCGCGATATGGCGCAAGAATTTAAGGATAATTCTTATGTTTGGTTTAACTTACATAACGAGCCTGGTAATGCGACAGCGAGTCCCGAACAATGGGTTAGCTATCACCGAGAACTCATCGATCTCATTCGTGCTGAAGGGGCAAATAATTTAATTGTTATCGACGGAGAAGCCTGGGGACAGGACTATCACACTCAGACCATCCTCAACCATGCCAGCGAAATTATGGCGGGTAATGAAAATATTCTCTTTTCTATTCATGTTTACGACCAGTGGAATAGTAACGATATTGCAGCCTATTTTGATGCTCTCCACAGTCAAAATATCCCCTTTATCGTGGGAGAATATGGTTCGGAAAATGTCGGACAAAGCACTTTAGCTGCATCTCAGCAAATGCTACAGGCAGCACAAGAGGGAGAAGTCGGAAGAATCGTCTGGACAGCTAAAGGAGATGACAATAACGACCTCACGACGGAAACTGGAGGACACGCAGAATATTTTGATGGGACAAACCCTGAAATTTTGACCGATTTAGGCGAACTAGTTTGGAACGATCTGCAAAGATCTGAAGATTTAGAACAGTTAGATGGCTACACTGAGAACGTTAATAACTACACTTTTACCGACGGAGTATTTGAAGTAGACTCCTCTGGTCAAATTCAGTTTGAATTTCTGTTTGATGGAGGGGGGTTTCAAGGAGAACTGGCAGCCTTCAGCCTCGAAGGTATGGAAACTTACACTCCTGGTTCTCTGGAGTTTATCCAGGAAGCAGCCACTCGCGCTCTTACTAACTCCCAACAAGGACATATCTTGCTTCGCGATCGCACCGAAGGAGCGCGTTTTAGTAGTTCCCTACCCTGGGAAAGTAATTTTAATCATGGTGAGTATCTCGGTCAAAAAGATTTCAATTTGACTCCAGGAACTCGTTTGGCGTTGATGCTCATTCAAGATACCACTGTCCAGGAAATTGCTAACAATCCTAATAGTATTTGGCAAGATGGTAAGCTGCCGCTTTTCTCCATTCCAGAAGCAAACTTTGGCACAGCAGAAGGACAGATAGTTGCAGTGGATGATAATGGAACCTTTGCCTTTGAAGATGCCAGAGTCGATTGGAATCAAAGCGATCGAGACTATAACGATATTGTGTTTCAACTTCAAGGAGTCGATCGCGTCGTCCCAAATATGAATGAATTAGTTAATACTCAAAGAGACTGGCGGACAACTCAAGTAGGACAAAATATTCTAGATTATGCCGCTAATACCGATAGTAATTCTGGCATTTTTACAGTCGATTCTACTGGGCAAATTCAGTTTGACTTCCTCTTTGATGGAGGCTGGTTTCAAGGAGAACTGGCAGTATTTAGTCTAGAGGGGATGGAGGCTTATGTTCCTGGTACGGAAGCCTTTATTCAAGAAGCAGCCACTCGCGCTCTTACTAGCTCCGATCGAGGACATATTCTATTGCGCGATCGCATTGAGGGAGGGCGTTTTAGTAGTGCGCTCCCTTGGGAAAAAGACTTTAATGCTGGAGATCATCTCGGACAAAAAGGATTTGCAATGACTCCAGGCGATCGCTTTGCCTTTATGCTCGTTCAGCATACTACTGTCCAAGAAATTGCTGACAACCCCAATAGTATTTGGCAATGGGGTAAACTGCCTCTCTTCTCTATTCCTAAAGCTAATCCCAATGGTAGTGGAGAAGGACAAATAGTGACTGTCGATAGCTATGGCACGTTTGCTTTTGAAGATATGCGCGTCGATCTGGGAAATGCAGATGGTGACTACAATGACGTTGTCTTTCAAATCAAAGGAGCAGAGGGGTTTGCTGCCTCGATGGATGAATGGGTTAATACACAAAGAGACTGGCGCACAACAGCCGTCGGGCAAGAATTATTAACCTATACTGCCAGTAGTTCTTTCAATAACAATACTCAACTTTCTTCTACTTCTAGTCAGACTCTACAAACCAGCAATCTAACTAACTCTTCAGTAAGTTCTATTGATTCGACCTCAACTACTCAAGAAGATCTGGAGTTATCAACTACAACAGAGAGTAATACTATTCAAGGCGGAGATGAAAACGATACTTTCAGAGGAAGCAAAGAAAGCGACGTTTTATTCGGTGGATCGGGAGATGATACCTTAATTGGCAGAGGCAACGACGATTTGCTCTTTGGTGAAGAAGATAACGACTTTCTCGCTGGCGATGCTGGAAATGACGTTTTGTTCGGTGGTTCGGGTAACGACACTTTAGAAGGTGGTAAAGGTAGCGATCTTTTTGTTTTAGCTAACGATGGAGGAGTCGATACAGTTGAAGACTTTGAAGGTGGTCAGGATATTATTCAATTGTGGGGCAACTTAAAGTTTGAAGATTTAACCATCATTCAAGGAACTGGAACCAATAGTAATGATGTCATGATTAGTATTGCTAACAACCAGTTATTAATAGGCATCATCAAGAATATAGAAAGCTCTGAACTATCAGCTATAGACTTTATTTAGGCTATACCTCAATTTCTTTTCTCAAACTTCAAAAGCTTCAATGCTTCTCTAATAGTGAAAGGATTAGAGCTTTTTTGATGGATTTAAAATCTCTTAGCTTAGCGTAGGCATATTTTTAAGGGGGCTGCGATCGCAACAATAGCAAAGCAATCGATAACGATACAGGTAAACTTTTTATTGTCAAAAAACAAAATAGATAGTTTTTTATTTCGTAGAAATTATCTTATACGCAAATCAAACAAACTTTATCTGTTTATAGACGTTTTAACAAGCGCGATCGCAAACATCACAAAAATACTATTAATAATAGTTGTCATGTTTATATATTTCAAAGTGAATTTTATATGAGTGCTGTTAATTCACAATTTAAAGTCATCGACACCCAGATTTACGAACCCGATGGAAAAGAATTTATCGTTAAGGGAATTAATATGTTTACCTGGGAAGGAATTGCCCAGGTAGACTCTTTGATTAATGACTGGGGTTTCAATACTGTTAGAGTTCCCAATTATTTATTAGGAAACTACGGGCAACCCCATCCTGCCGAAAATAACTATGGAACCAACCATCAAATCGTCGATGCGTTTACCAGTCAAGGTGCAGTAGTAATATTTGACGCTCACGATCGCATTGGTGGCTATTATGAAGATAGCGAATAGGAAATTCTCAAAGCTTACTGGCGCGATATGGCACAGGAGTTTAAAGACAATCCCAACGTATGGTTCAACCTCCATAACGAACCTGGTAACGCTACAGCTAACCCCGAAAAGTGGGTGAGTTACCATCGTGAATTAATTGATATCATTCGTGCTGAAGGTGCAGATAACCTCATCGTCGTTGATGGTGAAGCCTGGGGACAAGATTTTCATACCCAAACTATTGCCACTCACGCTCAAGAGATTTTGGACAAAAATGACAATATTGTCTTTTCGATTCACGCTTACGAACAGTGGAACGATAAAGATATCGCCAGCTATCTAGATGAACTATACGTTCGCGATATTCCCGTTATTATCGGTGAATATGGTGCCGAGAATGAAGGACAAAGTACTTTAGCTGCTACGACGCAAACTATTGCTGCCACCCAGGAACGAGAAATCGGACGCATTGTTTGGGAGGCTAATTTAACTTCGGGCGATACTCATGACTTTGATGGTACGAATACAGAAGTTTTAAGCGAACTTGGGGCAATAGTCTGGGACGATTTACAAAGAGCAGAAGATTTAGAATGTTCGCATTGTCACACCCATGAATCCAAAAAAAATAATTATCAATATACTTCAGGATTTTTTAAAGTCGATAAGACAGGACAGGTAGATTACGAATTTCTGTTTGATGGCGGTTGGTTTCAAGGTGAATTGGCAGTCTTTAACTTAGAAGGTATGGAAGCTTACGAACCAGGTTCGATTGAATTTATTCAAGAAGCTGCCATACGCGCTCAGAGTAATTCAAACTTGGGTTATGTTCTGATTGAGGATAAAACCGAACAGGCTTTATTTGGTCAAACTTTGTCTTGGGAAAAAGACTTCAATCAGGGAAACTATGACGGAGTCGGTTCTTTCACCATGAACAGAAGTGATAAATTTGCTCTGATGCTGACTCAAAATAACACCGTAGCCGATATTGCCCAAGATCCCAATCAAATTTGGCAGTGGGGTAAACTACCAATTTTTTCGATCCCCGAAGCCAACCCAGGCGGAGATTTAACCAGAAAAGAAGCCAAACAAACGGGACAAATCGTAGCCGTAGACGATAACGGTACTTACGCTATGGAAGATGTCCGCATCGACTGGCAACAGTCAGATTTTGACTACAACGACGTGGTTTTTAAATTGACAGGAGCAACGGGTACTACCCCTGCTATTGATGTCGCCCAAAACTCCGAACGTCGCTGGCAAAACACTACAGCAGGGCAAAAACTGCTGCAATATGCTGATGGAACTTTATATGAAGGCGTGTTTGCCGTTAATGATTCTGGTATGGTTGACGTTGACTTTCTCTACGATGGCGGTGTCTACGAAGGAGAAATCGGTATTTTTAGCCTGTCGGGATTGGCAAATTTAGACGTGACTTCGGTTGAGTTTAGAAAAGAAGCGATTAGAAGAACTTTGACTAACTCAGAACAGGGATATGTATTCTTGAAAGATTCTACCGACACTGCCAAGTTTACCGATGCGATCAAAGCAGAGTGGCAACAGGATTTACTAACAGGTGAATATAAAGGAGTTCAAACTCTGGCAATGAACCCAGGGGATCTCGTCGGTTTGGTATTGAATCCTAAAGGTAGCTTAGACGAATTGCTCGATACTTCCTGGAGTAACAATTTACGTCCGATGTTTTCTATGGCAGCAGCCAATTTTAATCGAGTTCAAGTAGCAGCAATTACTGACTCAGCTACTAATACTGTCCTGGGTTGGGAAGATATCCAGCTAAATTTGGGTGCAGATTCGGACTATAACGACATTGTTATTGGCTTAGATGGCGTAAACTCTGTTAGTATGCCCGATTTTTCTGACTATGCCAACGATAGTTCAAACTGGCTCAAAACCTCTATAGGACGAGACATCGTAAATTATTTTTAACGGAGCATTCAAACACATCAAACAAAGTTTCACTTTCAAAAGCTTAAATAACATAACTTTCAGCCAGCGGCTCATCATCTGACGAGTCGCTTTTGATTATATAGTCATTCCAATTAATTTCCTTATGGTAGATATGTATTAGCAGTAGCTTTAACTACTACTCGCTACTCGCTACTTGAAGTGGGTAAAATTAATTAGAAAATAATTTGAGAAAAAACAACGAATACCAATACATTATCTCAATTATTTAACCAAAAATTTATAAAGCATAGATTTTTGCACTAATTACTTTAACTATAATTTAAATTATTTTTAGTAAAAATTCTGATGCATTTATTGTCAAAAAAAATATTATCGATAACAAATAAAAACAAAAAAAATTAAATGAATCTATTGAAAATTATATTATTGGCTACTGCTACTAGTACTCGACCAATTTAATTTTGACAGGTAAGTTGAGGATATAATCGCTTTAGTTTTACTCGTGCATCAAAGCTTGTAAAACGCCAGTTAACAGTTGCTCGTTGTTGGTTTCTTTCTTGAACCCATGCCCTAGTCTCCTGCTTCATCATCTCAATGTCAGGAATACGTCGATTCAAACATTGACGGGAAACAACAGAAAATTCAATTTCGACCATATTTAACCCTAAAGGGTTCAGCAGTCGCTCATGGAGGAAACCCCCAAGACCGCGCTGCTTCACCAGCTACCATGTTTGGGAGTGTAATGAAATTCGAGTCGGTCTAAAATTCTTTTTGCTTCTTTAGGAGAAAAAGCTTTATAAAGTGATGCGGGAGTATGAGTGTTAAGATTATCTAAAACTACTTTGACCTTAGTTGCCTTGGGAAAATATTCGTCTACCAAATCCTTCATACAATGGGCAAAATCAATTGCCGTTCTTTGGCTGGTTACTTTAATATGCCTCCATCCAGCCCAGGGTTGAAAAAAAGCAAACAGGTTACAAGTTCCTTCTCGTTTATATTCGTAATCGTAGCGTTCTAGCTGTCTTGGTTGGCTAGGAAGAGGAACTCGTTTTTCACTCAGTAATTGGGCAGCGCGTACGCGCAGATCGTCGTCTAGCGACGACTGGGAAGCTTTGCTTCCGCGTCGTTCGTCAAAACAGACTTGAGGATAACAGGGGTCATAGGGTTGGCTATACAAATCTAAGACATCTTCCATTTTCCAGACAAATTCTGCGCTCATGGTGGGAATACACCATTGTTCCTTTAACCAAGGTCGGGACGCAAGCTTGAGGCAACCTCAAGCTGTGCGCCGTCCGACTGCATTCCGCAGCTTGATTTGGTTTTTTTAAGAGTTCTACGCACTGTCTCATCACTAATACTTTCGACTAAGTTCAATGCGACTAAACGGTCTGCCAGTAGCTGCATTGTCCAACGCTTTCTGCCTTCAGGCGCATCACTACAAGCCGTTGCCACCAAAAACGCTTCTGTTTTGCCATCTAGTTTGGCTTTACTGCCTTGACGGGGACGTTCTGTTAACGCTTTTTCCACTCCCTCTTCTACGCACCTTTGTCTGATTCGATGAACTGTTGATTCTCCCACTTTCAACATAGTAGCAATCATCTCGTCTGGATGTCCTTCATCTGCCAGCAGCAGAATTTGGGCTCTTTTGACAATTCTTCCTGTCGTTTTACCTTTTGAGGTGATGTTCCAGAGTGAAGAACGTTCTTCATCAGATAGATTTACGATGTATTTGACTGCCATGATTTGCGAGAAGTATTTAAGTATTTAAGTTAAGCTTCTCAAATCTTTAGTTACCTGTCAAAACCATTGTGGTGAACTACTAGCTTAATTGCAAGTAACGCTGCACAAGCATTTACGGTCACTGTCGAAGAACCAACGGTTCAAAGTAAAACCATAAGCGAACAATTGTTCGTGGTTGATTTTAACGATCTGACAATTGATAGTACAGATTCTTTTAGTAAACAAGATAGTGAAAATTCAAGTATTTACAGTTATGATGGCGATCTAATTATTAAAAATACAACTATATTTGGCGGTGCTGATAATTCTTATTTTATCGAACCAAAAATTTATGATAGCTCAAGCTTTAACATTAGTGCAGACCGAAAGCAAAAATATTTTGGACTTTGGTGGTCAGCAGGAGATAGTTCTAATGTAATTACCTTTTACAATGACGAAGAAATTGTTGCTGTCTTTAATACTCAAAATGTTATTAATACTTTGGCAGAGCTATCTAATAAAGAGGATTATTATTGTAATCCGACCTCTTTATTTAATGGAGAAGTTTGTCATGAGCCTTATGCTTTTATAAACTTCTTTTTTGAAAATGGAGAAGTCTACAACAAAATTACTATTGAAACCAATGTTTCTAATGGCAATTTTGAATCCGATAATCATACTTTTTCTATAAAAGAACAAGATATTACTGGTGTAACAGTAGTTTCTATGCCACTTATATATGTTGATTAATATTTGGCATTAAATAGCTAAAACGAAAGAAAAGTTTGACAATAAAACTAATTTATATATTTATAATCGCTCGTCATAATCAAGTTCGGAAAATGTTATCTCAAAACTCGTTCCTTTGGTTCTATTTAACTTAAGCGTGCCTTCTAGTTGTTCGGTGAGGGTGCAAACTAATTGCAACCAAAGAGAATCGGTTGCCCGAAAATCCAAATCTTTGGGAAAACCAATTCCATCATCTGTGACCGTTAAAGTAATTTGATGTTGGGTTACTTTTTTTAAAGTTAGCAATATATTACCTTTTTGGTGATTTGGAAAGGCGTGTTCTAAAGCATTAGCTACTAATTCATTAATAATTAGACCGCAAGGATTAGCCGTTTCTATATTGAGATAAATATCGTCAATATCGAGGGAAATTTTTATTCCTTTTGTGCTGGTATCGTAAGAATAGGATAACTTGTCAACTAAAGCGACAATATAGTTATTAAAATTAAGCTGCTTGAGATCGGATGAATTGTATAGCTGTTCGTGAATCAAAGCCATAGATTCAATTTTGTGTTTGCTATTGTCAAACATTTTTAAAATCTCTGGATCTTCAATGTAGTCAGTTTGAAAATCTAAAAGATTGGAAACTACCAGCAAATTATTCTTTACTCGATGATGAATTTCTTTTAGTAAAAGTTCTTTTTCTTGTAGTGAATTTCTTACTTTAGCTTCTGCTTTTTTTCGTTCGGCGATCGTATGCTGTAAATTTTGATTGATGAGTTTTAAGTCAATAGTTCTGCTCTCGACAATAGTTTCTAATCTGCCGTTTAGCATTTTAAGATTTTTCTGAGCTTCGATTCGCTCTTTAATTTCTCCTTGTAAGCGATTGTTGATTGCAGATAATTTTTTTTCTGCGGTTTTTCGCTGTTCGATTTCTATTTGAAGAATTTTGTTTTGTCGGGCTAAAGTATTGGTCATATAACGTAATTCTAAATGAAGCTTGATTCTGGCAAATACCTCCTCTGGTTGGATGGGTTTGGTGACATAATCTACAGCTCCAAACTTAAATCCTTTAACCTTATCTTCCGTACTAGACAAAGCCGTCATAAAAATTACGGGAATATCTTTGGTTTCTGAATCGGACTTAAGCCGACGACAGGTTTCATAGCCATCAATACCAGGCATTAGTACGTCAAGCAAAATAATACTCGGTTTGGCATATTTAGCCCGTTTTAAGCTACTTTCTCCATCTTGAGACACCAAAATTGTCAATCCTGAAGTTTCTAAATAATTTACAATTACTGCTAAATTAGTAGGATTATCATCAACAATCAAAATGTTGTGATCTTTTAGATCGAATTGAAAGTTGAAGCTACCAGTAGTTATAAAAGTTTTAGTTTTAGACATTAAATCAAGTTAAATTAAATTTATAAATGATATTTTTTTCTAATTAATATTCATCTTGTTTATTGATGAAGATATTGTTCGACTAAACTGACGATTGCCTTCTCTTCAAAATTCTGACTCAAGTTTTTGAGTTTGTCGGCAAAAGGCTTGTATTTGATATCTAATTCTTCTAAAGAAACTGCCCATTGACGAATTTTTTTCATGCTGCCAAGCATTGCTAATTCATACAAAAATTCAAGATCTTCAACTGGTGGAACGATTGAATCTACAGATTTGGGAACGCTATCTGGTTCGGGTGCGATCGCAACTGCTTCTAGCTCGTCTCGATAAATCCATGACAGTTGCAAATACTTTTGTAACAAAGCTAATAGCTTGCTTTCATCAATCGGTTTTGCTAACAAAGCATCACAACCAGCAATCCGCTTTTGTTCTCGCTCTGGTTCCAGGTCACTGTTAGAAATAGCAATAATTGGTGTTTGCTCGAAGTAAGGAATTTGTCTGAGTTCCTGCACCGCTTCAAATCCAGTTTTGAGCGGTAAAATTAAATCGGTCAAAATTAGATCGGGTTTGATTTTTTTAGCAAGCCCAATTTCTTGCTGTCCATTTTCAGCGGTAAACACTTCAAAACCTAGAGGTTCGAGCAGATTTATTAACAACAAGCGATTTTCTGCTCGATTGTCTACTATTAAAAGTCGGCGTTTTTTACCTTGATATCCAACTATAGAGTTAACTTCAATTGGCTTCTCTGTTTTTGAAATGCCTGTTTTGAGGGTTGGCAGAGTTAGATCGAACCAGAAAGTAGAACCCATACCCAGGCAGCTGGTAACTTTCAACTTACTATTCATTGAATGTAATAACTGTTGGGCAATAGTCAGTCCGATACCCGTTCCAGCAGCTTTGTTATGAATATCTCCTAGCTGTTCGAAAGGTTGAAATATTTTAGTCAGGAGATCGCTACCGATCCCAACACCAGTGTCGATCGCTTCAAAACGAAGGGTAATATAATCTTGTAAGTTAACTTCGCTATTAGAAGGTGTCGGCAAGAATTCACAATAGTCGATGACCACAATTCTGAAAGTTATTCGTCCCAGGTCGGTAAACTTGATGGCATTATTAAATAACTCAAGTAAAACTTGCTTGAGTCTTTGGCGATCTACTTCAATACCATAAGGTAAGTCACGTGGAATTTCTGTAGTAAAGGTCAGACCTTTTACCGTGATGCGCGATCGCAATGTATTGCAAATATCAGTCAGAAAAGCGACAAGATCGATCCGTGTGGGATAGAGCTTAACAGGAGCAGTTTCAATGCGCGAAAATTCGAGAATATCTTCAATTAAACCTAACAAATGACTACCACTAGTTTCGATAGTATTTAAGTTTTTTTGACAATCGACAGTCGAAACACTATTACCGCTAGACATGGCTTTCAAATGGCTTTTCAACAGGCGAGTCGAGCCGAGAATACCATTGAGAGGAGTGCGTAATTCATGGCTCATATTAGATAGAAAATGACTTTTGGTACGACTGGCAATTTCTGCTGTTTGTTTGGCTGCGGCTAGTTCTAGCTCTGTCTGTTTGCGATCGCTAATGTCGGTAATCATTGCCAAAATACCTGTAGACTGGAAGCTACTATCAAAGATCGAACTAAAAGAAGCTAATGTCCAAAGCTTAGAACCATCTTGGCAACGAAATTGGAGGTCGTAATTTTTGGTCATGCCCAATTCCAGATTGGTAAGTGTTTTCTCGATCTTTTGCTGTTTATCCATAAAATTAAACAGCGATCGCCTGATGAGTTCATCTTTGCCATAGCCCAACATTTGGGAAACTTTAGAATTGGCAAAGCGAATCTGACCATTGCTATCTAATAGCAAAATACCTTCATTAGCAGTTTCTACAATCGCTCGATAGCGTTCTTCGCTTTCTTTTAGTGCCTTTTCTACCTGCTGGCGTTTGGTTTCGCTGCGATAAGCTTCAATAATATTGCTACAGGTAGCTAAAAAAGGTTCTAGATATTCTACTAACTCAGTATCGTAACCATGAGGGCGATTGGCAATTCCCACCATTCCTAACAGGCGATCGCGACTGTAAAATGGCAACCCCAAAAAAGCATTTAGTGGTGGATATCCGTCAGGTAATCCTCCCCGTCTGGGATCGGTACTAGGACTGTTAGCAATTACGGGTTTGCCAGTAACCATAACTTGTCCAAACAGAGTTTTGAGATTGTGAAATTCCATTCCCTGCGGTGCGTGTTCGTCATAAAATTTGCGCGTTTCTTCGTTCCAGGCAATATTAGTAATGGCGTGACTTTTAAGATATGGTTTGCCTCGCACTTTCATATATGCCTCTATGCAAGGCTCTTGTGTTTCCGTATATAAAATCTCACCGATGAAGCCGTATTCACTATTGGTAATTTGCAAGAGATTTTCTAGCAGCCCATCAAATAAAATTTTTGGCTCGGCATCTTTGATAAATCTTGTTTGAGCCTGGCTGATTCCTGTAAGTAAATTATTGCTTTGAAGTAACAGTTGTTCGGTTTGCTTACGGGCAGTAATATTGGTAACTGTGCCTTCATAATAAATTTCCGAGTTATTGCGATCGCTAAGCCAATGGATATTAATAGAAGTCCAAATTTTGCTGCCGTCAGCGCGATAAACCTGGCACTCAAAATTAGTAACGGTTCGATCTTTTTTCACTGCTGCGATTAATTTGCGCCAATCTTCGGGATTGACAAAAAGTTGGGTTTCGACGTTTTTAATTTCTGAAAGTAGCTGTTGGGGAGAATCATAGCCATATATATTAGCTAAGGCATTATTTGCGTTTAAATATTTGCCCTCTTGGGTACAAATAAAAATTCCCTCAGCTACATTATCAACAATACGGCGATATCTTACTGCTACTTTTCGGTAATCTCTCGCGCTTCGCTCCGCTATACTCTCTTGAGTCCGTAATTTATTCCTGACTTTAAGCATTTCTTGCAAATAGAAAGCCAAAATCGCTGTCAGTAATATGCCACTACTTAAAACTAATATAGGTCTGAACGTCATACGTTCTTGGAAGTATCCAGAAGCAGGAATAATAGTTATTGAGAGACGACGATTGGCGGAATCGAATAGAAACTGCTGCTGTAAGGAGCGATAAGAAGCAATATTTTTAGTTGCTTCTAGCTTTAGAGAAGAATCAGAAGTGTAAAACAACCTATTTTCTAGGGGAGCAGATTCGTCAGCTACTACAAGGTCGATATCGGTAGCTTGAAGATCGTACCTGGCAAGATCTGCAATAACCCCCAATCTAAACACTCCAACAACAAAACCTTCAAGATTCTGACGGCGTTCGGCAACTGTATCGGTAGAGCCGTGATTGTAATAAACTGGCAAGAAAACTAAAAAACCTTTCTGGAGTACACCGTTTTCTCGCTTCAGGATAATCGGTGCAGTAGCGATTGCCCTACCTGTATCTCTAGCTACATACATCGCTTCCATCAAAGACGGTTGAGAAGCCAGGTCAAAACCCAGTCCCGACTTATCGTCTTTTTTGGAATTAACATAATAGACAGGAAAATATTCCGCTCTCGATTTGGCTCTAATTATTCGCTGGCTGCGATCGCGTTCGGTAATTTCAAACTGGGTTAAGCCATCGAGTCTGGCGGCTCGTTCGTAGGTTTCTCTCTCTTTTTGAGTTACACGAGGTGTCCATTTCAAAGCTTCGATTTCGGGATTATCTATTATGTAATTGTGGACAAACTGATGAAATTCTTGTCTAGTCACTTTATCTGAGGCATGATAAAAATTGACTATCGACTGCAAATTTTGTAAATTTTGCTCTAGTTTATTATTAATTGCAGCAGCAACATTCGCTCCCTGATGCTCGAATTGATAAGTAATTTTTGTTTGTTCGAAATGCCAAACAATAAAAGATGCGATCGCGCTACAGGAAATCCCCGTAATAAAAGTTAAAGTTACGGCAGTAGAGAAAGCTTTATCAATTTTAGTGATTCTAAATAGTTTTGCTTGCCAACGTTTCATCGAGTTTTTTTCAGTTTGGAATCTTAATTTAATCTTTAAAAATAGAGTAGTTATAGCAGTCAAAGTAAAAAATAAAACACTTTGAAATCATGCTAACCATTGTATTTTGCCTTTTGAATAAAACTGTGATGTTCTTGCCTACTAGTCCGTTTGCTATAAAAGATATGTTTTAATAATTCCCAAGTATGAGTCTAAAAACTACAAAAATTGTTCGATTAGATTGACAATTGCTTTTTCCTGAAATCCATTAGCTAAATTTTTAAGTTTGGCAGCTAGAGGAGCATATTTTTGGTCTAATTCCTCTAAATACATTGCTTGTTCTTTTATTTTCTTCATACTGCCCAACATTGCTAGCTCGTAAAGCTTTTCCATTTCTTCTGGTGGCGGAGCTTTTAGCGAGACAGCTTCAGTTACTACTGACTCGTTCTGCAAGCTGGCTTTGGTTTCATAAATCCAGGTCAACTGTAAATACTTCTGTAAAGCAGCCAGTAGTTTCACTTCTTCTACTGGTTTGGGCAAAAAGTCATCGCAACCAAACGATCGACTTTGTCGGCGTTCTGCATCTGAGACACTAGCAGAAATAGCAATGATAACTACATCTTTAAACGAGTCAAATCTGCGAATCTCTTTGACTGCTTCAAAACCACTTTTTACTGGCATCATTAAATCGGTCAAAATACAATCTGGTTTAGTTTTTAAAGCCAGATCTACTTCTTGTTGACCATCTTTGGCTAAAGTAATTTTGAACCCCAATGGTTCGAGCATATTTTGTAATACCAAGCGATTTTCTTCACGGTCGTCAACTATCAAAATATGTTTTGAATCTTCTTGATAGCCGACAATTTGGCGATTTTGCCGTTCGATCGCCTTTCTGTTTTTCATCTCAATGACGGGAAACACAACTTCAAACCAAAAGGTCGAACCTTTGCCTGATTCACTGCTAACCTGAAGTTTTCCGCCCATCAGTTCGACTAGCTGTTTGCTAATCGCCAAACCCAAGCCCGTTCCTTCTTGTTGTCGTTGGAGATCGCCTACCTGCTCGAAGGCGTGAAAGATTTTATCTAGCTGTTGAGGATTCATGCCGATACCCGTATCTACAACCTCAAAACGAAAAGTTTGTAGGTTGCTCTCCTCCGTTGCTGTAGCATAACTGGCACTTACTTTTAAAATTACCTCACCCGTGTCGGTAAATTTAATGGCGTTACTCAATAAGTTGAGCAATACTTGTCGCAATCGCTTCTCATCAGCAATAATGCCTGTAGGCAGAGGTGTAACAGCTTGAGAGGCAAAAGAAATGTTCTTTTCGATGGCTCGCATCCGCACGATATCTTCTAAACCAGCAAAAAAAGGTTCTAACTCGATATCGGTATTAAATAGCTCTAGCTTACCAGCCTCGATTTTAGATATGTCTAAAATGTCATTGATTAAAGTCAACAAATGATTGCCACTACTATAAATAACGTTAATTCCTCGAATTTGTTGTGATGTTAGAGAGCGATCGCGCTGCAAAATTTGGGCATAGCCAAGAATCCCGTTGAGCGGTGTCCGCAGTTCGTGACTCATATTAGATAAAAATTCACTTTTAGCTCGACTGGCTGTTTCTGCTGTTTTTTTGGCTTTTAAAAATTCGACAGTACGTTCTTCGACACGATGTTCTAGTTCTTGATTGATGCGATCGAGTTTGGCAAAAGAAATCTTTAACTGACTTGCCATTTGATTGAATGAACCAGCCAAAATATTGAGTTCTTTAACTCCCCGAATCTCGATCGTTTGTTCTAGATCTCCTTTGGCGATCGCGCTACTGGCATCATTGAGACGGTGAATGGGTTTGGTTATCCAGCTAGCAGTTTTCAAGCCCAAAATAATCGCCATTATTAAAGCAGCAAGACACAAAAAGATTGTAGTGCGACTATTAGCATTAATTTCTGCCATAAAATCTGATTCGGACATGGCTACGACTACCAGCCAATCTAAACCCAATTCATCTTGCCAGGGCGTTACTTTGGCAAACTGCTTTTTACCATCGAGATCGAATACTAACCGTTGCTCTCGATCGATTCGCTCGAAACTGCCAAATTGCTGCTGAAGTTGTTTGGCTGTAGCTTGAATTAATCGATCTTGGCTGGCAAAAACCTTTAGACGTTGTGCCTCGCCGTTTTCAAACTTATAGGGCGGCTCTTTACTAGAATCAGCAATAATTAAACCATTTGGCTCGATGACAAATATTTTGGTTGAAGGACTAACTTCCAAGTTGCGTAGAAAGCTGCTAAATCCTTTAAGCTGTAAATCTACTCCCGCAATCGCAATTAGGCTACTGTCACTGTTGTATACGGGAAAGCTAGTAGCAACTGATAAAATATCGGGGAAATCTTCCCAGGCATAAACTTGATTCCAAATTGGCTTTTTGGCTTTAACTGTTTCTTGGTACCAAGTTTCTTCTAAAGGAGCGTAGTCAGACTCATAAACCATTTCGGTACGGTTGCCGTGGGGATCTGTGGTGTATGTATAAGAATTCCAATTAGTTCTGGCGGATATTTCATCGATAGTTACACCGCGACCTTCGAGCCAACGACCAGCACCAACATACTCTCCTGTAGGCAAAATATAGTCGATGTATCCTACATTCTGATAAGTCTGTATTTGATGCCAAAAATAGCGACCAGAAGTTTGATAGTCATTAAGATCGATTAAGCCAAGTTCGATCGCCCTGGCATTAATTTGAGTAATATGTTTGGCAGTTGCCAAATAATTATCTAAATGCAGTGTCACTCGCTCGCTTACTTCTGTTTGTAATTGAGTAGCCAGTTTGTTTACCGCTTGCTGTCCGTTACGAAAGGAAAAATAGCCAACTATACCGACAACGGCAAAAATTTCTAGTACGAATGGAATGACTAATAGATAAGAGATTGGTAAATTCTTTGGCAGTTGAAAGATTTTATTTTTCTTGTCTCTAACAGTTGTGGTTTTAATTTTTCGACTCATTTATTTCTTAATTTCAAGTTTAAAATTTATGATTTGTTGTCAAAGCTTTTAAAACTAACAATTATTGTTTCAGGGTCTATATTGCTCGATTAGATTGACAATTGCCTTTTCCTGAAACCCATCGGCTAAATTTTTGAGTTTGGCAGCTAAAGGCGCGTATTGTTTGTCTAGTTCCTCTAGATACATCGCTCGCTCTTTGATTTTCTTCATGCTGCCCAGCATAGCTAGCTCGTAGAGCTTTTCCATTTCTTCTGGTGGCGGAGCTTTTATTGATTCGGCTTCAGTTGCTACTGACTTAGAAATAGTTGGTTCTATCTCCTCATAAATCCATTCCAACTTTAGATACTCTTGCAGCAGCAAAAGTAGCTGTTCTTCGTCGATAGGTTTGGCTAAAAAGGCATCGCATCCAGCCAGTTGACTTTTCTGGCGATCGACTTCTAAAACGCTGGCAGAGACAGCAATAATTGGCGTATGTCGAACTTCTGGAATTTGGCGAATCTTTTGTGCGGCTTCTAAACCCGTGACTACAGGCATTACCAGATCGGTAATAATTAGATCTGGTTTTAAGGTTTGGGTAAGCTCAATTACCTGCTGTCCATTTTCTGCTGTGCTAGTTTCAAATCCTAAAGGTTCGAGCAGATTGACTAGCAGCGAACGATTGACTTCTCTATCATCGGCAATGAGAATCTGACGGCGATCGCCGCGATAATTGATAATTCTGCCGACAACCTCCGATTTGCTTACCGTAGCAGCTTCAATCACGGGGAAAGTAGCCTCAAACCAAAAATTAGAGCCTTTACCCAGTTCGCTACTAACCTGTAGTTCTCCCGACATCAATTCCACCAGTTCTTTGGTAATAGCTAAGCCCAAACCAGTTCCCATAGCGCGCTGTTTAGCATCTCCTACTTGCTCGAAAGGCTGAAAGATTTTTTCTAACTGTTGGGGTGTCATCCCCACGCCAGTATCGATAACTTCAAAACGCAGCGTTTGGCGTTCTTTTTGCTCTATACCGATACTGCTAACCTTAAGAGTTACTCGTCCCCGTTCGGTAAATTTAACCGCATTACCTAAAAGATTGATTAACACCTGTCGCAAGCGTTTTTCGTCGGCTAGGATACCTGAAGGTAAAGCTGTAGGTTTCTCACAGACAAATAAGAGGTCTTTTTCTAAAGCTCGCATTTTAATAATGCCGATAACTCCTTCAAGAAATGCCTGTAAATTAATTTTGTTGGGATAGAGTTCCAATTTACGAGCTTCAATTTTAGCCAGATCGAGAATATCGTTAATTAAAGTGAGTAAGTGATTGCCGCTTTGATGGATAATTTTTAGTCCTTCGGTTTGAGTTTCGCTCAAATGGCGATCGCGTTTGAGAATTTGAGCATAGCCAAGAATGCCGTTGAGGGGAGTCCGCAATTCGTGACTCATGTTCGAGAGAAACTCACTTTTTGCCTGGCTTGCTACTTCGGCAACTTGTTTCGCCTGTTGTAGTTCTTTGGTTCTCTGTTCGACTTTGGCTTCTAAAGTATGGGAATAATCTTCTAGCTGTCGGTAAAGTTTGGCATTCTCAATAGAGATTGCTGCTTGAGCCGATAACAAGCGCAGAATCTTTAAACGTTGAGCGGTAAATGCCCCTATAGTGAGGTTGTTTTCTAAATAAATTAAGCCTTTGAGAATTCCGCCATTAATAATTGGAGTGCAGAGGCTAGATTTTGGTCGATATTGGCGAATATAAGGGTCGGCAGTAAAGTCTAAGTCCGATTCGTCTTGACCAGTTACGCCGTCATTTAACACTACAGCCTGCTGAGTGCGAATCACATAGTCGATCAAAGATTGAGGAAAGTTGGCTCTGGCAGCGATTGAAACTGTTCCCACTTTAAATTCGTCTTCCTCAGTTGATTTTTGTGCTTCGACGATTAGTTGTTCGTCTTGTTTAATTAGCAAAACTCCAGTTTGCGCTCCAGCATTTTCGATGGCGATCGCCAGAAGTTTATCTAGAAAGTCAGAGACAACTATTTCTTGAGAAATTGCCTGAGAAGCCTTAACTACTGCAGCCAGATCGATTGCTTCGTCAATATTATGTCGACCGGTAGTAAAAGTATTAATTTCGAGCGTTTCGCTACCTGGTAACGGTTTAGTTACCCACTGAGGATAACGAGCTTCTAAATCTTCGACTTTAGCGGTACCTTGCCACAGAGTATAAATGTAATGGGCATCTTGTAAATGGGTTTGGGCTATTTTCTCCATCCCGTGAGCCAAATAGAATTCTCCTGCCAATTCATCGGCTAAAGCCTGTTGCTGAAGATAGCCATTTTCTTTTGCTGCTGCCAAAGCCTGTTGATAGTGTTCTGCTGCTTGCCAGTTTTCTCCCAATACTTGCGCCTTTTCTGCTGCCACTAAATAATATTGATGTAAAAAGTTTTCAGGGCAACACTTTGCCCAATACTGCATTTTATTTAGGTTTGCTTCTACTGAAGATAAAATTTGAGTCTGTTCATCTGAGTTACATTGGCAATATTGGGCTAACAACGCTAGAGATTGATAAAAAGTGAACGTAGTAAGCATTGGTAGTCCAAAAGGAGCTTGTGCATAAAGTGCGGCTTTTTCTGCATAAACGAACGCTGCTCGATCGTCTCTAAAGTTATACGACAGGATTAATTTAGCCAGATAAAAAGTAAACAGTAACTGATGATTATTCGCTTGCTCGAACACGGGTAGCATTTTAGTTTCGTCAAAGGCTGCTCCGCTAAGAGATAATTTATCTGTGGCTGAATTAGCAAAATTCAAAGCCACCTGTTGCCAAATTCGACAGAAATCAATTGAATGCTGCTGTTTGCTTTTAAGCAACAACTCAACATACTGTTGATGCTGTTTGATAATGTTTTTCAGACTGCGATTGGCTAAAAACAGATGGAAAATATAGCCCATAATGCAGTAACTAGCCATTTCTAGCTGTCCGACCTGATAACCACTAATAATGCCCTGTTCGATAGAGTCAAAGGTTTGCTGCAAATGCACTTTACCAGGATCGGCAAAAACGTTAACTAATAATGCCACTCGTGCTTCTAATTCTTTAACTCGATACTGCTCTTGTATAGATACTGCTAGTCTGCCAGCATGATAGCCAGTCTCGATATCTCCTACTGCCGTACTGAGAAACAAAGCATAAGTACCTAAAGACTTAACTGCCGAAGGCGATTTGCCAAACTCTAGAGTAAGTTCGATCATTGTTAGAGCCACGCGAGGATATAATTCTGGCTGACTCTGGTGTACGGGTGGAACGATACTAACAATTAGATCTAAGGCTTTAAGTTTGTAGCGATCTTCCATTTCTGGCATTCGCGCCAATTCTTCAAGGGTAGGAAGTTGGGGTAAATTACCATCCCAAACAGCAAGTGGGATATTCAATGTCTCTAAAGCTTTTAAACCCGTTTCTATTGCTTCTGATTTTTGATTGCGAGCGATATAAATCAGAATTTTTAATTCATAAACAGCAATTTGCTCTAGTACATTAGCTGCAAATTTAAGAATAATTTCTCCCAAAGCTTCTGCCCGCTCGAACTTCGTCGCCGAAAATGCTGCTTTCATTGCTTCAAGGTAGAGATTGTAGGTTAGATGGCGATCGCTTTGCCAGCTATTAATCGACAACCAATTTATTCCCGTTTGCAAATAATCTAAAGCTGCTTGATATGCCGCAGCGGACATAGCTTTTTTGCCCGCTATAAAGTTTAAACGGACTATTTTTTTGCGCTCTTGTTTATCTGTAACTAGTTCGATCCCTAAATTTAGGCGATCGACAATATCTAAAATACGTTCCTCTAATTTATCTGGTGGGGTATTTTGCCACAGTAGGCGACCGATTTTTAAGTAAGTAGCTGGCTTTTCTGCTGCTGGAATTAGTTCGTAAGCAGCTTGCTGGATGCGATCGTGTCCAAATTTAAAGTTAGTAATTAGTAACTCTGTAGCGATCGCTACTAGATTAGAGGTTGCGATAATTAACCCCGCCTGTAGTGCGGAAACTAAATCGGCAAATGTTTCTGGTAAAGATTTTTTGGCTACTAAAGACAAAGTTGGCAGATCGAACTCATTGCCGATAAAAGCAGCTAAAGCTATGGTGTTTTGGGTGGATAAGGAAAAATTTCTTAGCTTGGCAATAGTTAGATCGACGACATTATCAGTAATTTCCCGAGCTTGGATCGACTGTAAATTCCACTGCCACTGTAGTTGTTGATAATCGAAGTAAATTAATTCTTCCTGGTAGAGGGTTTTAATAAATTCACCGACAAAAAAAGGATTACCCGAAGTTTTTTGCAGAATCAGTTCTGCTAGAGGTTTAACTAAATTAGGCTCTTGATGCAGAGTATCGGCAACGAGAATATTAAGACAATCGCAATCTAAAGGTTTTAAATCAATACAACTAATTTGAGTCTGGGTAGAGCGAATTTTATTGAGACTCACATTTAAAGGATGTAAAGCATCTACTTCATTGTCGCGATATGCCCCAATTAACAATAAACTATTAACTTTTGCTTCACTGGTAATTAGTTCGATGAGCTTTAGAGTAGCTAGATCGACCCACTGAAGATCGTCTAAAAATAACACGATCGGATGTTCTGGTTGACAACAAGCAACAATAAAATTGGTAAAAGCTAAGTTAAAACGATTTTGTGTTTCGATTGCGCCTAATTCTTCTACTGCTGCTTGTTTGCCAATAATTGCTTCAATTTCTGGAATGACATCAACAATAACTTGTCCGTTAACTCCTACCGCAGTCATCAATCTTTCGCGCCAGCGACTTAGTTCTGCTTCGCTTTCGGTTAGCAGTTGTCGCATCAAGCTGGAAAAGGCGTTAGCAATGGCTACATAAGGAGTATTGCGCTGAAACTGATCGAATTTACCACTAATAAAGTATCCGCGTTGGCGAGTAATTGGCTTATAGAGTTCTTGCACTAATGCCGATTTACCAATGCCAGAATAGCCAGCTACTAAAACTATTTCTAAACTACTGTTTCTTAGATCTGCTACTCTCTCAAAAGCCGTCAGTAAAGTAGCAAGTTCTCGTTCTCTACCATAGAGCTTTTGCGGAATTTGTAGCTTATCGAAAATATCGTGTTCTGCCAGAGGAAAATTACTTATTTGCCTCGTATTTTGCCACTGAGTCAGGCATTTTTCTAGATCTAGCTTTAGAGCGATCGCGCTTTGATAGCGTTCTTCGGCAGTTTTTGCCAATAGTTTCAAGACAATTCTAGAAACTATTGGAGGAATGGCAGGATTTATTTGATGTGGCGGTATGGGTTGTTTTGCCAGGTGTGAATGAATTAACTCGATCGCATCACCAGCAGCAAATGGTAATTGTCGGGTCAGTATTTCGTAGAATGTTACTCCCAAAGAGTAAAAATCCGTACGATAATCTAAAACTCGATTCATTCTCCCTGTCTGTTCGGGGGAAATATATGCCAGGGTTCCTGCCAAACCGTTGGGATGTTTTAAACTTGTATTTTCCCGCGAGAAAGCCGTAGCAATGCCAAAGTCAATTAACTTTAATTCTTCAGTCTCGCGATTGAAGACGATGTTACTGGGGTTGATATCTTTATGAATGATGTTAGCTTGATGAATTGCTGCTAAGCTAGCGGCAATTTTAATCCCTACTTTTAAAAATTCTTCTAGCTCGAAAGCAGTTTGTTCTGATAATAGCTTTAAAGATTCGCCGCTAAAATCTTCCAATACTATTGCCAACCGATGTCCAGATGGTTGCAAGTCATAAACTTTAATTACTCCCAAATTATCCAAAGAGCGAGTTATTTCGTACTCTTGTCGATAACGAGTAATGGTTTCTGGTGTAGGATATTCTTCCTGTGGAACTTTAAGAATGACTGGAGCGCGATCGCTATTTCTAATTCCCCGATAAACTATAGAATTAGCACTTTCATAAATCTGTCTGACAATTTGATAACCTTCTAGCATAATTTTAAGAAATATAATTACAAACAAATTTATGGCAGATACTGCTCTACCAAATTGACAATCGCTTTTTCTTGAAATCCTCTAGCTAATTCCTGTAGTTCGTTGGCAAAAGTTGCATAATTACTGTCTATTTCTTGCAGGTAATTGGCTCTTTCGATAATTTTTTTCATGCTGCCGAGTAGAGCTAATTCATATAAAATTTCAATTTCTTTTTGAGGTGGTATGACAAAATTTTGTGGCGTTTTTGATTGAGAAGCTATTGAAAGAACAGTTTCGGATTGAGTAGTTTCTTCATAAATCCATTCCAACTGTAGATACTCTTGCAAAATGGTCAGTAATTTAGATTCATCTACAGGTTTGGGTAAAAAGAGATCGCAACCCATGATTTGACTTTTCTGTACATCAAGATCGAGAACGTTAGCAGAAATAGCAATAATAACTACATCTTTGATAGCTGGAAGATTACGAATTTCTTTAACTGCCTCAAATCCTGTTTTAACTGGCATAACCAAATCGGTCAAAATACAGTCGGGTTTAATTTTTAGAGCCAGATCGATTTCTTTTTGACCATCTTCCGCTAAAGTTATTTCAAACCCCAACGGTTGGAGCATATTTTGTAATACCAAGCGGTTTTCTTCTTTATCATCTACTACTAGAATGTGCTTTTTCTGACCCAAATAACCGACAATTTGCCGATGCTGTTGTTTCACCGTGTTTTTAGCTACCGTTTCGACTATAGGTAAAATCACGTCAAACCAGAAAGTCGAACCTTTGTCTATTTCGCTGCGAACTTGAAGCTTGCCTCCCATTAGTTTGACTAACTGTTTGCAAATAGACAAACCCAATCCCGTGCCTTCTTCTCGTCGTTTTTTATCTCCTACTTGCTCGAAGACTTGAAAAATTTTATCTAGCTGTTGAGGAGCAATTCCAATTCCAGTATCGATTACTTCAAAGCGAAAAACTTGTAAGTTTGAATTACTATTCTCTTGCTGCTGTGTACTAATTTTGCCGTTAATAACATTTACATTTAAAGTTACTTCGCCAACATCGGTAAATTTTATGGCATTACTCAACAAGTTAAGTAAAATTTGTCTGAGACGCTTCTCATCAGCTATAATGCCAGTCGGCAAAGGAGTTAAAGCCCGACATTTAAACTCAATGCCTTTGGCGATCGCCCGCATTTTGACAATGTTTTCTATACCAGATAAAAAACTTTTAAAGTGAATATCTGTAGGGTTAAGTTCTAGTTTGCGAGCTTCGATTTTAGATAAATCTAGAATATCGTTGATAAGAGTTAATAGATGTTCGCCACTATCTTTAATAATTTGCAAACTGCTGCTTTGATGTGATGTCAGGGAGCGATCGCGCTTTAAGATTTGAGCATAGCCAAGAATACCGTTGAGAGGAGTCCGCAGTTCGTGACTCATATTAGAAAGAAACTCGCTTTTGGCTTGGTTGGCTACTTCTGCTTTTTCTTTGGCTTCTATTAATTCACGAGTTCTTTCACGAACGCGAGTTTCTAATTCTTCTTTTGACTGTTGGAGAGTAATTTCTGCTTGTTTGCGAACTGTAATGTCTTGATAAGTCCCCAAAATACCTATAACATTGCCGTCTGCATCGTGAAGGGGAACTTTATTAGTTTCCACCCAAGTTTGTTTGCCATCTGCTTGAAGTTGTGGTTCTACTATACTCAATTCAGCAGTGTTAGATTCCATTACTCGGCGATCGCATTCTCGAAAAAAGTCTGTTTCTTCCCTTTTCCAAGGTAGTTCGTAGTCGTTTTTGCCAATAATTTGTTCTGGATTTTCCAAGCCTGCCGCTTTAGCAAAGTTCTGATTGCAGCCTAGATATAAAAAGTTACGATCTTTCCAGAAAATGTACTGGGGAATATTATCCATCACCAGCTGGAATAGTTGTTTGGACGTTCTTAATTCCTCTTGAGTGTGCAATAATACAGTTTCATTACGTTTGCGGTGTAGGAGATAAATAGCACTATAAGCGATCGTAATAATTCCCAAACTCACAAATCCCAGCCACCAGTAGCGATATAAATAGATAACTTCTTTCCAGGTTAATTTTCCCCAATCTTCATAGGGACGAACTTTTAAGGTGCGTAGAGTTTCGTGACAGAGGTGATAATTAGCGGGTATCGTCCAGCCATAATATTTACCTGCGATCGCCGCGGGCGTATCTGAAGGCATTTCAATTAAAGCAATAGCAACTTTTTCTGCTAACTCTGCTGAAGTATGGGGTAAACTCGCAAAGGGCCATTCTGGATATAATTTGGTACTTAAAGCAAACGGAAACTCTTTTTTGTATTGCGTTTGCTGATGGAGAACGACAAAATCTTGCAGATTAATTTTGCCTTCTTTAGCCATTCTTTCTAAAGTATCGGTGCGAACCGTTCCCGCATCGACAGTTCCATCTCGTACGGCATAGACTACTGCATCATGACTACCGCCAAAGCGAAGCTCTTTAAAATGACGATAGGGATTGACTCCATTTTCTAACAGGGTTTCCCATGCCATTTGCCAACCGCCAAAGGCAATTTCACTAACTGCCATAAACTTTTTGCCCTTCAAATCTCTTAATTCTTGAAGTTCCTGGCGATCGGCTCTACGAAAGATTACCGCTCCAAACTGAGTATAGGGTTTGCCCAGGCGTAGATTTTGCAGGGTGGCAATACGTCTCGCTCCGTATACCCATTCCAACTCTACATACATCCCAGGATTGGGCAGAACGAAATCAATTTCTTGTCTGGCAATTACCTCCTCCATAGAGTCGAACTCTAACGGCACTAACTCAAAAGTGCGATCGGGAATTTTTTGGTTTAGATAATCGATAGTAGCTTGCCATTTCTGAAGCGTTTTATTAACACCTCTAATTGCCATCACGCCAACCTTAATAGTTGACACTTTTGAATCAGGTGTCGCTCCAAAATCTTCATCGATCGCTTTATTTATAGATATACTTTCAGATTTATTAGTTTCCCAGGGAATGTTGGTAACAAACAAGGAACAAGCTGTTGCTACCGAACCTATAAAAACTAAAAATATCGATAATTTAACGCGATCGAATCGTAAATTATGCTTCATTATGCTTTTATGACCGTAAAATTGCTAACTATCGCAATCGTGTTTAGCAATTTGAACTAAAGCTTTTGAGAAGTAACTGTCGAATATTTATTACTTTTCAATAATTCTTCAAATTCTTTGGCTGGCAAAGGACGACTAAACAAATAACCTTGCACTTCATCGCAGTTGTGCTGCATTAAAAACTTTAATTCTGCTTGTGTTTCTACCCCTTCAGCAACTACTTTTAAATCAAGCTGATGTGCCATTTCAATAATTGTTTTGGTAATTACGGCATTAGTTTTATTGCGATCTATCTCGCTAACAAAACAGCGATCGATTTTTAAAATATCAAAGGGGAATTGTTGTAAATAACCTAGTGAAGAGTACCCCCTACCAAAATCATCAAGAGCAATTTGAATACCAAGTTTTTTGATAAAGTTCAACCTTTGAATATTAACTTTAATATTTTCTACTAAGATTTGTTCGGTTAATTCTAGTTGTAGAAATTTAGCTTCTAAACCCGAATTCATTAACAGGTGAGAGAGTTTGTGAAAAAGATTTAATTGCTTAAATTGGCGACCAGATAAATTAACCGCAACTTTAAGCGAGTCAAAACCTCGTTCGTGCCATATCTTAGTTTGCCTACAAGCTTCTTCTAATACCCATTCGCCAATTTTTTCTATCAAACTGCTTTGTTCGGCAATTGGAATAAATTTATCTGGAGAAACTCTACCTAATTTAGGATGGTTCCAGCGTAAAAGAGCTTCCATACCTAAAATTTTATTATTTTTAAGCTCTATCTTTGGTTGATAGAAAATTTCTAATTGTTCTTGTTCTATAGCATGATGTAGTTCCGCCTCCAAAAACAGATTGTGAGAAGCTGATGAAGAATTTAGAGCAAAAGCATTGCTATAGAATTTATACTGGTCGCCTCCTTGTTGTAAAACATGTTTCATAGTGTTCTTGGCTTGTTCGATTAATTGTTCCACTTCCATGCCGTCTAGAGGATACAAAGAAATTCCGATACTAGCCGTTAAGAAAATTTCTTGTCCATCGATAACCAAAGGTCGTCGTAATTCTTCAATAATGTTTTGAGCTAAGTTTCCAGCAATTTGTTTTTGGTCGATGTCTGCCAGCAAAATTACAAATTCACTTTGTTTTAAGCGAATAATTGAAGATTCTCGATCGCAATGATTTTTGCATTGAATAAATTTATCTACAACTTTGCGTATCAAAAAATTAACGCGATCGCTACTCAAAGAATCGTTAATTCGTTGAAATTTATCCAGATTAATATAAATAACGGCGACTTGTTGTATTGGCGATTGAAGTGACTCTACTGAAGGCAATTCACTTTGTTCTAAATCGTATTGCTCATTTAGTCCAGTAAGTAAATTTTCAAACAGATCGCGTAAAAATAACTGATTGGGTATACCCGTTAAATTATCTTGGTAGACATTCAAATTTTCTTTAGAAAATTGTCCGATCGCCTGCTGCAATGATTTTCTAATTGCCAGCTTCTCTCGATGTTTATTTAATGCCATTTTGATTGCGGCATTTAGTTCTGCAACTTTGTAAGGTTTGAGAATATATCCATATCCGCCCGTAGCAACTGCTTGTTCTATGGTTTTTTCATCAGCATAAGCAGTTAAAAAGATAATGGGTATATCATTGTTTTCTCTAATTTTAGCCGCCGTTTCAATCCCGTTCATTTTACCTTTAATAGCAATGTCCATTAAGATTAAATCGGGTACCAGTGTTTTTACTTGTTCTAGTGCGGCTTGTCCTGATGAAACAACTTTTTCAATTTTGTAACCGCTTTTTAGCACGTCTCTGGCAATACCTTTGGCAATTAACAATTCGTCTTCGACAATTAAAATTTTAGTATCGTTCATAACTATCAGCTAGCTTTCAAATTATATTTAGTTTTTTATAATTTAAAAAAAGTAAACTACAGCAGTACGCATTCAAATTAAGACACTTATTACTTACGAACAATATAATCAACTCGTCCTAACTAATTAACATACTGCGCTCCATTGTCAATTATTATTCTGTTCGCGTTCATACACCCAATTGTATTGTTTAAATAAGCATTATGGTATCGTAAAAATACGTACATAATAAAGCTTACAACTAAACAACCAATCATAAAAAATACTAAATACCTTTATATTTGTAAATGCTCGAAAACAATCTGCCAAAAAAACACAATAGTTGATATTACTTACGAACAAAGTTAATTGATAGTTCGCTATCTTTATTGTTAAATTAGAGAAAAATTTTGTATGAATATTTAAAATTTAAATGAAATCAATTAGTATTCTAATTGTTGAAGATGAAATTATCGCTGCAAAAAGTTTGGCGCACGATCTAAAGCGTTGTGAGTATCAAGTTGCAGGGATTGTTGATTCGGGAATCGAAGCAATGAACAAGGTGGCAGAAGCTCAACCAGATTTGATACTAATGGATATCGTATTAAAAGGTCAGATAGATGGTATCGATACTAGTAAAAAAATTCAAGCTGCTTACCAGATTCCCATAATTTATCTAAGTGCTTGTAGCGATCGCGCCACCTTAAAAAAAGCGAGAGAAACCAAACCCCAGGGCTACATTACCAAACCGTATCGACGTGAAGATCTTAAAGCAACCATAGAAAGTGCTTTACAGCAGAGCGAGCCTGTTAAATCTAACTTGAAACGTATAAGACGTAAAGCTAAACTTGCCAAACATAAAGTCAAACAAATTGCCCAACAGAAATTTAATATAACTACTTTAAGCGATCGCGAGCGTCAGATAGCAAGAGAAAAATATCGCGATCGGCTTCCTCAGCTATCTAAAGAAGATGCAAAAATTGTTACAACGCTTCAACAAAAAGGAGTTTATGTATCTTCTCTACCAGAATTAAGATTGCCTCACACCAAACGATTTGTTAAAGAAATAATTGTTCTACACCCCCATCTTTATACACTTTCTCATCTCAAAAATTGGCGAGCGGGTATACCTTCAATGCGTAAATTCTTGCATACTGAAATTTTGTTCTGGGGGTTGGGAGAGCGATTATTAGATATTGTAGAAAACTATATCGGTCTGCCTTTAATGTTTCACGGTGTCGATCTCAGGCGAGATATTGCCGATGCTCCCATAACCGATGCCAGACAGTGGCATTTAGATATTGATGACGAACGCATGGTTAAAATCATCGTCTATCTCAACAATGTGGGTATTGCTGGAGGTCCTTACGAATATATACACCCCTCTTTTACCGAACAAATTATTAGTTCTCTAGGCTATACAACGGGGTTTGTTAGCGAAGAAGCTATGGCTGAAGTTGTTCCGCCACAGAATTGGAAAACCTGTGCTGCCAAAGCAGGAAGCATCATTATTACCGATCCTTGTAAAGTTTTTCATCGGGCAAAACCAGCCGAGCGCAATCGCTACTCAATTACTTTTGGCTATACATCTACAATGCCCGAAATATCTTTGAGTGAATTTAAACTTTCCCCAGAAGAGTGGAAACGAGTAACGCCTAACCTAAGCGAACGTCAGATTGCTTGTTTGCAGCGAAGCAAATGAACAGCTTTCCCAAATACCATCATTAGTAAAAATCACGCATATCAAAATTTAATTTGAGAAGTTAAGCTCGTAGCGTAAATTTTAAGTTTGCGTATTTTATAAAATATTTTTTAATAGCTATATGAAACTTACTCGGTTGTTAATATTAAGTTTACTTATAAGCACATCTATATTAACTTCTACACAACAGAAAGCATTAGCCCACAGATATTGCGAATCTTATCTAGACTGTCATCAAAAACCAGAAGATTTAGAAAAAGTTGATTATTGGACTAACTATTTTTTTAAACTATTACGTCCAGAAATGCGTAATAAACGAATCAAAATCCATCATACTCTCTATCGTCGTGAAAGAGCCGAAATTCGCAGAGTTGTCAATAAAGTTATCTATCAAAGTTGCCAGCGACCTCATATAAACCATTACTATCTATTATCCGAACGAGAAAAAGAGCGTGAAAAACGCGAACGGTGGCGGCGTTTAGATCGTCGCGAAACAATTAGAAACAGGATTAGAGACACTCGCGATTATTATTGGGATCGATACTATTATTACGATGATGAATTGTTTTGGGACGATGAACTATGGGAAGAAGGTTACTACTGGGATCGGACTGAAGACTATTTTTTTGAGGGCTTGTATCGAGACTTAACCGATGCGGTATTTTATGCCCGTCATCCCGAACTATCGCGTCGCGTATCTAGAAAATCGACTATGAACTGGTCGGGAGAATGGAGCTTTATTCGCCAACATTTTGCCGACTACGAGTACGAACAATTTTTAAAACAGCATCTAATTCCCGTTTGCGAGCGCGACGAATATTATAAGTAGCGATTTTAATAAAAGTTTTGGGAACTCTATTAACAATGTTGCTTTGTTGCTTGCCAAATCGAGGGTTCGCTCTTGAATTTTTATAGTAGTCGAGCGAGCTAGTTTAAGTTGAAAAGATAAAGGAGGCTTACTCCCATGACTATGCCCAATTTTTTGGTTATTGGTGCGGCTAAAGCAGGGACGACTGCTCTGCACGAATATCTCCAACAGCACCCGCAAATTTATATGACACCGACTAAGGAAACTAATTTTTTTGCTTTTGAAGGTGAGAAGATCGATGTTCGAGGTCCTGGAGATGAAGCTCTTAAAAATTTTTCAATTACCGAATTGAGTAAATATCAAGCAGAATTTGCAGGAGTTACCAGCGAATTAGCAACAGGAGAAGCTTGCCCCTCTTATCTTTACTTTCCTCAAGCAGCAATAAGAATTAATAACTATATTCCCGACGCTCGTTTAATTGCTATTCTGCGTAACCCTGTAGAAAGAGCTTATGCTAATTTCTTACATACAGTACGAGACGATCGCGAACCCCACCAAAATTTTGCTTTAGCATTGGAAGACGAACCAACCAGGATCGCCAACAATTGGGAATGGTTCTGGCACTATATTCAGCTTGGCTATTATGGAGCGCAACTAAAACGCTACTACGAAATTTTTGCCCCAAGCCAAATAAAAGTTTACCTGTACGAAGACTTAAAAGAAAATCCAGTCGCACTGTTTCAAAACATTTTTCGCTTTATTGAAGTTGACAATACTTTTGTTCCCAATATGGCTTTGCGTCCTAACAAATCGGGAATGCCCAAAAATAAATTGTTCCATCAATTATTAACCAAACCCAATCCCCTCAAAACTTTGCTCAAACCTTTATTTCCCGCTAAAATGCGGCAAAAAATTCAGCATAAAAACCTCAATACGCCGCAAATTGCTCCCGAAGTAAGACAGCAGCTAATCGATCTTTATCGCCCAGATATTTTAGAGTGTCAGGATTTAATCGATCGCGATCTATCAGCTTGGTTAGTGGGGAGTGCAGTATGAAACCAAAAGTATGGCATTTAATTGGCGATAAGCGAGCGGGTGGTTCCAATCATCTAGTCAAACAGCTAATTGCTTCACCCTTACAAAAACAGTTTGACTTTTCAATGTTGCGACTCGAAGCGGCTAAAGTCGAGTTAAAAACTTCTAAACCAGATGTAATTATTTTTCACTATCCTTGCGCTTGGAAATATCTATCCGCTCTTTGGTTACTCAAACGGCATAGCAAAATTTATATCTGCGATCATCATTACTGTCAGGGATTTGAAACAGAGCAGGTTAGTTCTAAGTTACGTTTTAGAACTATGTTGCGTTTGGCATACGGATTGGCTGATGGCGTAATTAGTATTTCACAGGCGCAACGAGAATGGATGGTAAGTAACTGGTTAGTTTGCTCGAAGAAAGTAAGAATTATTTCTCCAGCTACTAAAATTGCCAAAGTATTAAAAATTCCCGATCGCCATCCCAGTCAACCTTTAAAGCTGGGTGCTTATGGTCGTTTTGCTCCTCAAAAAGGCTTTGACATATTATTGCAGGCATTTGCAGCTTTACCGCCAGAAAAATTCCAGCTTTGTTTGGCAGGTTACGGACAAGACGAAAAATTAATTAAAGATTTGGCAAAAGATTTACCTCATGTTCGCTTACTGGGCGCAATCGATAATATAGCTAGCTTTTTAGCCAACAGCGATGCGATAGTTATCCCTTCTCGTTGGGAACCCTGGGGTTTAGTTTGCTTGGAAGCTAAAGCTGCTGGTAAACCAGTAATTGCCTCAGATATAGATGGTTTATCAGAACAGATGCGAGATTGTGGCTTGTTGGTTCCTCCTAACGATATCGAACAATTAAAAAATGCGATCGCATCCTTACCCCAACAGAATCTAGCCGTCTGGGGTAAAGCTGGTAGAACTTCGGTTACAGATGTTTGGCAAGAATTTCTGCGTAATTGGGAGGTATTTTTAGGAGATGTAACTAAGTGAAAAGCAATATATTTCGCGGATTTAGATCGCGCCTCCGAGAGTATCGACTAAAAAAAACCAACAGCACTTTTACCCGCAACTTGGGCTGGCTGGGACTTTCTGGCGCGGTAATTCGAGTCACCCGCTTGCTGACTACAATTGTTCTGGCGCGGTTTCTCACTCAACACGACTACGGCTTGGTAGCGATCGTTCTTACTACTAACGATATCGTGCGGGTATTTACTCGCAATGGTATTGGTACGCGATTGATTCAAGCCAAAGCCGAAAATGTCTCACAACTAGCACAATCTGCTTATTGGCTCAATTGGGTTATTGCGATCGCCCTATTTGTCATTCAGTGTATTGCGGCTTTTCCTCTAGCTTGGTTTTATCGTGACGAGCAGTTAATTTTGCCCATCTGCGCTATGGCGTTTAGTTTGTTGCTAATTCCTCACGGTTTGGTACAGGCAGCACTAATCCAGAGAGAAAATCGACTTAAAGCGATCGCGCTGGTAGAAATGGTTCAGTTTTCTACCGATAATGTATTATCACTAATTTTTGCGATCGCGGGTTTGGGAATGTGGGCGATTATCTTACCCAAGCTACTGGTACCCCCAATTTGGGTATACATTATGCTCAAAAATCATTCCTGGCGACCAAAACTCAAGTTTACTACCGTAGGCTGGGGCGATCTACTCCGTTTTGGACGTAATGTTCTGGGAGTAGAACTATTAAATAATTTACGAGGCAATTTAGATTATTTAATTGTCGGACGCTTTCTCAGCATTGATGCTTTAGGCGTTTATTATTTTGCTTTTAATGCTGGCTTGGGTATCAGCCTGGGGATTATTACTTCTATCAAAGCTGCTTTACTGCCTCATCTTTGCGATGCACGTGCCAATATAGTTCAATTCAAACAAAGATATTTTGGCAGCATGAAAACTGTTGCTCTAATTATCGTGCCAATGGTATTATTGCAATCTAGTCTCGCACCTATATACGTACCTCTCGTTTTCGGTGAAAAATGGATTTCTGCTATCCCCGTACTGATTTTAGTTTGTCTGTCGGCTATTCCTCGTCCTTTTGCCGACTCTGCGTCTCAGTTACTAATTGCCGTAGATAAACCCCAAATAGACTTATATTGGAACGTTATTTTTACTACGTTATTTAGCCTGAGTTTATTAATTGGCGTTTACTGGCAGAGTATTGGTGTTGCAGCTACGGTTTTATTAGTTCATGCTGTCTGTCTGCCTTTATTTACTATTTGGGCTACGCGATATGTATTTAAAAGACTGTCCAAGACATAAACTATACCTTGTTCGATTATTGCTTCTGCTAGTTCCCTTGGAAAATCTTGATTAATCTTTTAGTCACAAACAGTCTTTTATAATCATTCCAATTAATTTCCCTATAGTAGATACAGCAATTTTCATATCAATTAAGTACAAATTTAGACCAAACGAGAATCGCTGAACCCCGGGTGCCTAGTGCCTGACTAATCCAAAGTGTACCTAATCCAACTAAAAATTGCTGTATGTATTGGTAACAGCTTTAAATATTACTTGCTACTTTTTCCATAAATCGTCTGGTTACTATTTGGAATGACTATAAATCCCTAAGTCTATAAATTCCCAAGATTTTCCCGCTCGGCTAATTACTTGCTAATTGCTACTTTTGTATTCATTGTGCGAAGTAGAATATTCGGCTTCCTGAGATTTACTCGACTGGGTCTGCTCTTCAGAATCGCTTTCGAGTTCGGCGTGCATTTTTACCGATTTTTCAAGTTGCTGTGCTTCACGCTTAAATTCAGTTTCAAATTCTTTGGATGCATCTTGGAAACCCCGAATTGCTTTACCCAAACTGCGTCCAATTTCAGGTAGTTTCTTAGGTCCAAAAACCAATAATGCTACTACCATAATCAAAGCCATTTCTGGTAAGCCAATGCCAAAAATATTCATACCCTATCCTATATCGTTAGAAGTATTCATCGATATTATGACAGAAAAAATCCCCGATGTACGGGGATTGTCTTTGATGTTTTCACGTTTTCGAGTTCGATAATCTAATTCCCAAAATTATTAAGTCAAGCTGCGCCAATCAACATTAACTCCTTCTAGTAGTAGAGAAGAGTTGTACAGTTGCAAAATAATTAACAGAAAAACTAAAAATAAGACCATGAAAACACCCATTAAAGGCGTTGTTCCCCAACCAGGGGAAACTTTACCATATTCCGAATTTAAAGGTTTGAGAAGATTTCCCAAACGAGTTTCTTGTGCCATAGTTTACCAATAATATATCTAAGCTAATTTTTGTAAGGACGCTGCTTCGCCTTATTAAAGCAAAGCTTGTGCCGTTCGTAATCTTCTGTAATATTATATAGGAAGAGTAAACATAATTTATACAGCTTATGGAACCTGCAACAGTTCTTATTATCAGCATTGGGGCAATATTAATTGCCGTAACTGGATTTTCTATTTATACTGCTTTTGGTCCACCATCAATAGATCTGAGCGATCCTTTTGAAGATCATGAGGATTGAGCTAAAATAGCAAGTATTTTTATGCTTCATAGCCATTTTACAGAAGCAAGTGCAACCGCCAAACGCTACAACTCTTAAAAAATAGTCAAATAAATAGTTCGATCGCGCGATCGTCTGGTTAACTAAAAATTGTATTTTTTAAAGTTTATTAGAGTGAAAAATGACCAAACTACGCAATATTTTAATCGGGGCTGGTGTTGCCGCTGCGGGTGCTATTGGTACCAAAAAAGCGGTAGACTATTTTCGCAATCGTGGCAAAGAAGAAGTTGTAGATGAGAGTCAAGGTGATGTAGAATCGACCGCCCCCGATGAAGTGGCTTATGTTAGTGTCGAACCCGATTCGGTTAAAGATTTTCTCGATAAAAGCTTTGGCAGTCCAGGACGTTATGTTCCCACTCGCGCCCCCAAAATTTTTGAGTATCAAGATGACCAATACATGGTGATTTGGGCAGAAGACACGCAAAAAAATAAAAACCAAATGATGGCTTTTAAATATACCGATGCAGGTCGTCAAATGGTAGCTAGTGTTGGCTATACCAAAAATGAAACCGACTATAATCTCAACTTGGACAATACGGACTTTGCCGTAGAAGTTAACGGTAAAAAAATGACCTCTGGTCAGGGTTCGACTGGCGGTACTAGCGAAGTTGATTTTGTTTTAGCATAGTTTCCAGTCAAAACTATAAAAATTAGAAAATTATTGATGTATAGATCGCCACCAGTTATTTTTAATTGGTGGTTTTTTGTCAGGTACGAGTTTGAGTATAGCAAGCCAACTATAGGTTAGGACATTATAGTTTTATTCAAAAGGCAACAAGCAATGGCGAATAGTTAAAATAATTTTGACGGGTGTTATAGTCATTCCAAATAGAAACCATACGATCTCCAAAAAAAACAAGTAGCGAGTAGCAAGTAATAATCAAACCTCTTATTAATACATATTTACCACAAAGAAATTAATGGGAATGACTATAATCTTTACTCCGATGCTATTTTCAAAAGATAAAAACTAGCTGTAAATCCCATTCTTGAGATTCTTGGCGAACTAATACAATTTGTTTGAGAAACTCACGAAAATAAAATCGTCTTTCTGACTCTGAAAGATCGAGCCAAAATTGATTTAAAGCTACTGCTTTTACGGTTTCTTGTAAATTGACTGGGGGTAGCCTGGCTGTTTTCGCTTTAAGATCTGAAATTTCTGTTTGCAATTTATAACTGCGAATTAATGCAGTTTCTCGGTCTAAAACTTCTGCTGCAATTAGTTCTGGGATTTTAGCTAATATTTCCTGTTTTTGAGTAATCTTTTGGACTATTTTTTGCTCGATATTTTTAGGATTGGGTATATTCAATTTGGCAACAGCCAAAGGTAATTCGAGACAAATTTTAGCAATAGTTTGTTCGAGTATTCGCTCGTAAACGATCGCTTTACATTTTGGTTTTTGAGGACATTGATGACAGCGGAGATAGAGATATTCCTGCTTTTGGTGATGTCTGGTAACGCGAGTTATGTTCATCACATACTGACACTGCTGACAGACAACCAATCCTGCGAGCGAACGAGGTGCGCTAGCACTATGAGAAGCAAAACGACTATTGCGACGTAACAAGCGGTCTATTTGCGCTGCTTCTTCGCGAGAAATAATTGCCGCGTGGGTATTAGAAATAACTTCATCAGTTTTGTACTTTAAGTCACCTCGATATACGGCATTAGTGAGCCAACTGCGACCAGTAGAAGGAGAGATTTTTTTACCGTATTTGCGGTCTAAATATCTTACAGCCCCCCGTAAAGAACCAAACAATAAAAATCTTTCAAAAAAGTCTTTGACTACGGGTGCAGTGCTTTTATCAATAATATATTTATCTTGTCCGCGACGATAGCCATAAGGTGCTTTGCCTGGTGGTGGCAATGCTTTGAGACGATTGCGAGCGTGTCCTCTTTTGAGGCGATCGCGGCTTAAATTTTCTTTAACTATTTGTAATAACTGAGTTAAATTAATTAGCTTTTCCCGACTATTTTTTAACTCTAACTCAGACAAATTATAGTCTTGTTGCGTAACGATAATTTCAATTTCTAATGATTCTAATAAAGTAAGTCGCTCGCCAATGGCGGTAAAGTTTTCTCCCAGTTCTTCCAGGCGACGAATTAATAAATAATTTGGTGCTTCTGCTTGACAATCGGCGATTAATTGCTGTAATTGCTCGCGATCGCCAATGTCTTGATAGACTCGATCTACTTCTAATCCCCAGATATTTTTGTCTGGTGGTGATTCTAATAAAGGGTCGCTATAGAGATAGGCAATGATTTTCATATTGGATTATCTAGCTTTTAGCGGTCGTTTATAATTATTTATAAATTACGAAAGTTGATGAAAATTGCAATTATTGGCTGTGGATATGTAGGTAGCGCGATCGCTCGCCTTTGGCAGCGACAGGGACATCAGGTTACAGTTACTACTACTACACCAGAAAAAATTAGCAAGCTCGAAACAATTGCCGATTGTGTGGTACTTGCAAAAGGTAACGATCTAGAAACGCTACAAAAACTAGTAAGCGATCGCGAAATGGTGTTACTAAGCGTCGGTGCTAAAAGTCGCACTATAGACAATTATCGTCAATCTTACCTAGAAACTGCCAAGAATGTAGTTAAGGCGATTGAAACCGCCCCCAGTGTCAAACAGCTTATCTATACGGGCAGTTATGCAGTTTTAGGGGATAAAAATGGAGCGTGGACTGACGAAACCGCACCAGTCAATCCTGCTAATGAACATGGCGAAATCTTGTGTCAGACGGAGTCAGAATTATTGTCGGTACCAGAAAACCAAATGAAATCATCGAGCGGTCAGCGTTCCGTTGGCGAAGCCTTCTCTGAAAGAGTGGAAACCTCGGAACTACGCTCGCTTAAAGTTTGTATTTTACGTTTGGCGGGAATATATGGCGAAGGTAGGGAATTAATTAAAATATTTGGGCGGGTGGCTGGTACGACTCGCCCTGGTAGCGGAGATGACTATACTAACTGGATACATTTAGACGATATTGTCGGAGCGATCGAGTTTGCCAGACAGCGAGAGTTATCAGGAATTTACAATCTCGCTAGTGACGAAATTTTAACTACTAAAGAGTTTTTAGATCGCTTGTTTAAAGTTCACGAACGTTCGCCAGTAAATTGGGATGATTCGCAAACTTCAGTTCGTCCTTATAATACTAAATTATCCAATCAAAAACTAAAAAACGCTGGCTTTCGATTGGCTCATCCGCAGTTGGTATTTTAAATGGATATGAAGATCGACAAACGAAAGTTAAAGCGTACCAAAAATAGACGGAGCGTGCCGTCTATTTTTAATCAGAAAAAGCGATCGCCTAACAAATTTTTAAAGTTTTTCGAGCATCCATTCAGCGATTTTTATCACTGGTTGCTGGTAATTACTTGGACGAGCTTTTTACTATTTATCGTTTTATTTTATTTAGCGGTTAACATTATTTTTGCCTATGCCTATTTAACTACCAAAGATGGTATTGCCAACGCCGATCCCGATTCATTTAGCGATGCTTTTTTCTTTAGTATTCAAAGTATGTCTACTATTGGCTACGGCGCAATGTATCCTCAAACCATATACGCTCAAGTCTTAGTTACTGTAGAAGTTTTAGTAGGTTTGATTTTAGTGGCGATGGCAACGGGACTAATCTTCGCTCGTTTTGCTCAGCCGAGTGCTAGAGTAATGTTTAGCAAGGTAGCAGTTATTTGTCCTTTTAATGGCGTACCCACTTTGATGTTTCGGGTAGCCAACCAAAGAGATAATCGAATTATTGAAGCTCGTCTTAAAGTCAGTCTGCTCAAAAATCAGATTAGCAGTGAAGGTATAGAATTAAGACGTTTTTATAATTTAGAGTTATTGCGATCGGAATCTCCCAGTTTTCGCTTGAGTTGGCTAGTTATGCACCCCATAGACGAACTCAGTCCCCTCTACAAAGAAACGGCAGACTCTTTAATCGATTTAGATTTAGAAATTATTGTTATTTTGACGGGTTTAGACGAAACCTTTTCCCAAACAATCCACGCTCGTCATGCTTATCAACCTCAAGATTTGCGTTGGGGAATGCGCTTTGTCGATATTTTGAATAAAACCGACCAATGTACATATACTGTTGACTATAGGCGTTTTAACGAAGTAGTTCCTGCAAGCGATCGCCAATATAAATAAAAAACAATTATGATTGCCATTTATCCAGGTAGTTTCGATCCCGTTACTCTAGGTCATCTCGATATTATCGAGCGAGGTACCAAATTATTTGAATTAGTAATTGTTGCCGTCCTCTCCAACCCTAGTAAGCAACCTTTATTTACTGTAGAAGAAAGAATCACACAAATTAGTTACTCAACCAGGCATCTACCAAACGTCAAAGTTAATAGTTTTAAAGGATTGACTGTAGACTATGCTAAGTTAACTAATGCAGGAGTTTTATTAAGAGGGCTGAGAGTCTTGTCTGACTTTGAAAAAGAATTGCAGATGGCTCATACTAATAAAACTCTGTATCGAGATATCGAGACAGTATTTTTAGCTACTGCCAAAGAATATAGTTTTCTAAGCAGCAGCGTAGTCAAAGAAATCGCTCAATTTGGAGGCTCGATCGAGCATCTAGTTCCCGAAAATGTGGCTAAAGATCTCGATCACAAGTTTCAAGACATAGCAAAATAAGCGCGATCGAACTTTTAAAAATAACAATAAGGTGAAGAATTTCGACAAAAATTATAAAGTTAACGTATAACAGATAGCAATAAAAAAATTATTAAGCAATGTTGCATTCCGAACCCGTCCAACAAGATCGACAAATGCAGCGATCGGAAGCCTCGACCAATATAGCAGAAGCTGGGAAACCAGATTTTAATATTTTTCGCGAACTCGAGTATCTTCAAACTTTAATTATGAACGGGACTCACGTACCTCTTACAGAGTTAGTCGTACTCGACCGCCAGTCTTTGTTAGATTGCCTCGAAATAATCAAACGTAATTTACCTTCTCAGCTAGCAATCGCCATCGATATGAGCGAGCGTCAAGAAGAAATCGTGCGTCAGACAGAAATATATGTTGAGAACATGGTAAGTGCTGCCGAAGCTAAAGCTGCCGAAATTGTCGAAGAATCTACTGTAGTACGTAAAGCCGAATTAGCAGCAGCCAAACTCAAGCTCAAAACAGAGCGAGAATGCGAGCAGATGCGGCAGATGGCACTTACAGAATACCAAGAAATTTTGGCAGGTGCCGATAGCTATGCCGATGGTGTCCTGGGCAATATCGAACAGCAGCTCAACGATATGTTGAGCGTAGTTAAAAACGGTCGCCAACAGTTAAGTGAAGAACAGTTGTTGACTGAAGATAGAGAAGCAGAAAGTGGCAATAAACAGGAAGAAATTTAACCGAGAAAATAGTTAGTAAGTAGATGGACTAAATTAAAGTTAACTGTAAGGATTAGAAGACAGGAGTAACAAAGGTGAAAAAGTGATGTACTAACTTTTAATTATTTTGTATTTAATTTCTGTCTACTTACTTAAAGGAGTAAAAATAGTTTATTCATGGCGCAGAAAAGGAACTGCAACCAACTTTCCTATTGCCTCGCCCACTTTTACCTGCAAACCCTCTCCCCCTGCGACAGAGCGTACGTAAGCCAAACCGCGTACTCCATTGGGAGTGTCCGTACAGCTAGTTAAAACACCTATCTTGCTATTTTCAATAGATAAGGGTGTTCCAGGCTTGACAGCTTGACTTAGTTCAATTCCCCAAAGTTTCTGTTTTACACCTTTGTAGGTATTCAAACGAGCAATAGTTTCTTGACCGATATAACAACCTTTATCAAATGAAATTGTTTGCCACAAACCTGCTTCTAAAGGATTGTAATCTTCGGTAAGTTCTAGGTCTGGAGTGGGTCTTCCTTGCTGAATTCGCAAAGTTTCCCAAACTCTCTCACCTGCTGGAATAACTCCCAAGGTCATTAATTTAGACCAAATTTTTGCCGCTCCCTCACTCGGTACGAATAAGGTGTAGCCAGGAGTTACCAAACCGCTTCCTACAGCAGTTCTGACCGCAACACTATCTATAGACAATAATTTATGATTACCATTGCTATGTCCTTCAAGAGAGTCTAGATCTAACTGAGCTAAAAAAGCCGAGCTTTTATTACCGATAAGGCTAAAAACTGCATATTCTGTCGAAACATCGCTAAGTTCGACTTTATCGAACGGAAAAATAAAGCGATCGAGCCATTCTAGCAACTGCCGACGGCGATTGGGGGCAACTAAAATTAAAACGTCATCTTCAGTTATCAAGGCGGTAGCTAAGTCGAGAGTGCGAGCGGTAGAAGTCACGAACACCGTATCGCAACCCTGTCCTGCCTGGAGACTGGCAAAATCATTAGTGCTTTGATTGTGTAGATAGCGCAAACGGTCTTCCCCGCCAACTTTTAATACTCCCCAATGAGAGCGATCGCATAAAATAACGCGGTCTTCTATAGCCGATAGTGCCTGTCGGTCGTTATTAAAACTCAAGGGAACACTATTCGTATCATCCAAAATCGCTCCTAATTCTTGCTGAAGCTGACGTAACTTTTTCATTGTTTTAAAAATTATCGTTTGTCTATCTGGTTAAAGCAGAAAAAAATCTATCTTTTACTTGCATTCGCGCTTCGCGAATCGCCGTTGCCTATTGCGGCAAAGTTTCAAACACTCTTCTTACTGCCTGTTGTGCTTTAGATTCGAGTAACTGCCAATCTATTTCACCAATATCGTCTAGTAAACGAGTATCGATTTCGACTTTATAAGGACGAGGGTCGTCTTCACTAAACAAATGTCGAACGGGATTGTATTCTTGAAAACAGACACGATAACATAACTCCCACACATCAACCTCAATATGATATTGCTGTTTGGTCAAACAAAGATGATAGCCAGGAATGGGATCGCTTACTTCTTTGTAAGTTCCTTTCCAATCAGATGTTTCTAATTCTTTGCGGATATTATCTACAACTCTCAGCAAGGCAGGCTGCATCAATATCTGCGCTTGTTCCCAAGCCAGTCTAGTTTTGAAAGATGGTTTGCTCATAAAAGCGCGATCGATTTTAAATGCGATTTGTTTCTATTTTATTAATTTATGGCAGTCTGCGATCGTAGCTTATGTGGAGTTTGAGTAGCAAGGCAACTATAAGTTTTTTTAGTCTCTCTCAAAATATATTTTTAAAGAATTGCCAAACAGTATAAAAACTGTGTCACTATACTCAAATAAGTTGGAAACTCAAACTAGTTTCCTTTGGTAAAGATTAGCTGTTCGCACACAAATATCTCTGAGAGGCAAAATGCTACTAAAAAAGGCTTTTTACTCGCTGCCGCACGATACACGCCGCTTACTGTTTTCCCAAACCAAACCCCAGGCATTCAAAAGAATGCAACAAATGAGAGCGATCGATACGATTGGTGGTTGCTCTTATAAACCTTTCGATCGCCATCAGTGTATTTTTGTACACGTACCAAAGGCAGCAGGGGTATCTATATGTAAAGCACTATTTGGTAACTTTGCAGGACATCATACAACCCTATCAAAATATCAATTGGTTTTTTCTCAATCGGAATTCGATCGCTATTTTAAATTTACTTTTGTGAGAAACCCCTGGGATCGAGTTTTCTCGGCATACAACTTTCTTCAGAAAGGAGGCTTGACTAAAGAAGACAAAAGATGGGCAGCAGCAGAAATTGCTCCTTTTGCGAGTTTTGATGACTTTGTGCGGATGGGACTGCACAAACCCATTATTCAAAAATGGAGGCATTTTAGACCACAAGTAGATTTTTTATTGATTCCAGGTAGTAGTAAGCTACAAGTAGATTTTTTGGGTTTTTTTGAAAATCTTCAAGAGGATTTTCAATATGTAGTCGATAAGCTAAACATACATGATATTCCTGATTTGAAACACGAAAATGCAACTAATCCCCATCAAAAACTAGACTACAAAGACTTTTACACCGACAAAACACGCAATATTGTTGCTGAGATATACAAAAGCGATTTAGATATTTTTGGTTATAGTTTCGATAATTCTTCGCTGCGATCGCAAATTAAAAATCGCTATTAACGAGCGACCAAACAACAATATGTAATTACAGTTACTAAAGCAAGTTTGATATATCAATGTTTACAACATAAAATTAATATGCCATACAAATAGTTCAATTTATCAACCTCAAAGCCTGTTTTATCCCTCTTATGTCAGACTCCGAAAACTTTTGCCATTTATAAATTCTGTAACCCTGAACTACTATGCGATAAGCCTGCGGCATGGCTTCGCTACGCGAAATTTTTTCTTAATAGAAATTTTCTCGGACGAGCAGATGACGAAAATTTGATTGCCAATGGCTCAATCCATTAATGTCAGTTGCTTTGAAAATCTTCTATTAATAGGAAATATCGGAAAGTGACAGAAGAGGGATAAGCTGAAATATCAAATACAATCAAGGGTATCTCTGAGAGTTGATAAATAACTCCTCTTAATTATAGGAGATACCCTTATCTTAGGGCTGTTTCTATAACTTACGCAGGAATCGCAGAGATAAGTAAACTGTTGGTAATTTTAACAGTTACGAAATGAAAACTAGTGTCTGATACGATTCTACGCTTGTTAGTCTACTTACTTACCATTCTTAGTTAGATCCGAACAGTTCCGCCATCAAAAAGCGGTACAGTCATGGAAAAGTTTTCGCCATAGGTTAGCTTTTGCTCTTGGAGAATGCCGATCGCAATTTTTTCGCCTAAGCGTATCGATTCGATATAGTCGGTAAAGTAGTGAACTCCTGCCCAGTTTCGACCAATAGAGATATTGGCAGCTAACTTATTTAACTCTCCTTCTACCGTTAGAGGTTTATCTAGTTCTACTTTCTCTAAGCACGAGCCATTATCGCTAGTTTGATAGCAGAAAGGTAGTTCCGCATCAGCATCGAAGAAAGCCTTGAGAATAGTCACGCAAGCCCCAGCTACAGTGGCATGACCAGCACCATAAGCGGGGTGCATAGGCGAACCCTCGGGAAATGCCATTGGTAGTAAGAACGAGTTGGCATAGCCATTATTGCGGTCGTGAGCGCGATCGCTAAATTTACTATTTTGTTCTCGGTTGTGAGCCGCTACTGCTTCGAGTAAATCGGCTCCCAAACCATCGACTAAAGTTTGAATAACTTCAATGTCTTGAGTATCGTTGTTACAATAACGAGTTACCCAACCTCCTACGACTTCGGGACGCAAGCGGCGATGGACGTTAAATTTTTGGAACCGTACTGCTTTTAAAGCTCTGGTTGCTACTTCGGTAACTAACGAGAGAATGTGAGGACCTCCAAATTGAGCGAAGCCTTGCTGTTTATCCAGAAAATCTGGAGCTTGAAAAGGAATACCAGGATCGAACTTTACACCCAATCCCAACAGAATTAAGCAGGCATTGAGATAAGCTTCATAGAGTGCGTCAAAATGAACGTAGGTAGCCAAATCTCTGGGAGTGGTAATAAAGCGATAGCCAGGATTGTTGCAGTATGTTTCTAAACCTCTAACGTCGGCTCCATTTTGTACGTCTACCCAGGCTTCCCAGGTAGTCATATAATCCTTAAACGGTTCTGCTATTCGCACTCTTTGGTCGATTCTAAGAGAGCCATACTGAATTAATCCATCGGAAAACTCCTGAATAGTTGGATTTGCATCTTTAGTATTTATTCCTCGATTGCCTACAAGTATAAACTGAGAAAGATAAGGACCGACACGATCGCCAGGAATGATACCACGAAAAACCGTTTGCCTGGTAAATGGTTCGCGCAGCCTGGCTCGCTCTGCTGTTGATAAACTTAGTAAGTCGGGAGTGCTAATCCAAGGAGAGGCATTAAGTCGCTCGATGGCGTTTTCTACGCCGCGATCGCTTTCAAAATTAGTAAAGGGAACATCTCGTAGTAGTGCCATCGAATATAGCTCTAGCATTTCTGCTACTAACTCCTGACTATTTAAAGTAGGAGCGGGAGGGATGGTAACAGCTTGAGCATCGGGTCCTTCTAAATCGAAGGTTAAACCTGCCCCTTGACTTTCCCAGGCTCTAACATCTTGTCCCCGTGCGATTTGCGACTCCCATTGAGGAAATTCAATCCCATCCATTCCAGGAGGACCGAGGGGCGTATCTTTAAAATCTCGCAGATCTCCAGAATCTATGCCCCGCACTAACTGCTGATAGTCGGCTGGATTGGAAATTATACCCGTTTCTGGGTTATGTGGTAATCCTTTGGTAAAGTTGCCTAAATGAGTTAGCTTACCTGCTCGATCGCGGTACTTAAATTCTTCACCGTTACTAACATGGGCGGGATGCTCTCTCATGCTAGCTAGTTTGGCAGCATCGTGACGAATTTGTAAAGCTTGAAGTTTTCTGGGTTGCATATTTAACAGTCTCCCAATGTTGGTTTGGTTATCACTTAATTTGTATGTTTTGTTTGAGCGTTTAATGCAGACATAACAATTTTTTGTCAGATGGTACGATAGGCAAAATCAATACTCATAGTCGTACCGCGCTCTTTAATAGCTTGAAACGCGATTTAACTATTTAAATACAGCGCAATCGAGAAAAAGTAGGGAAGTAGGGCGGACAAATTTTAACTGTCGTTCTGAAAAAATAAACTGACTCTGTTTTTTGTTCGGTACAGAGAGAGCGATTAAACTGGCAATATCGCCAAATTCAGAACGCGATCTGACATCAAAAATCACCCGATCTTCAAGCTTGAGGCGATGGTGATAGCGCGATCGCTTCTCCTAATGGCTCGATACGTCCTAAAGCGCTTACGACATCGATCTCTGGTATTGCGGTAACTGGCTCTATCTCTGCTTCATTAGAACCGACACGACTTATGGCATGATAGCAAAACTGCTAACAATTACTAAACCCGCTAGAGAAAGTAAAATTACTAGCTGCTTGCCTGATTTTGGAGCAAGAATATTATCGCTAATTTTGGTTTCGCCCATTTTTAATTGAGTAATTAGTAATAGTTTTTTGAATAACGAAACACTTACGCTCGCTTCTTGCCTATTGTTCCCTTTTTTTTAAATAAATATTTGATAGTCAATCAGAGATAATTACATCGCCAGTAAAGAGTTACTACGATTGTGAATATCGCAATTAAAAAACATGTTTGTCTCAGATAGCGTGAAATTCTTGCTAAGCTTACATATTTAAAAATGTAAAAACTTAATGCCTTAATGCCTAATGCTCAAACCGCTCGAAGTGTAGACTACGCACTCGACAAATGTTACAAATATAATATACTGTTAATTGGTATAAATTGAGGGTAGAGGGGAAAGGGTTGACGTGACAACATAATTTCTATCTCTCCTGTTCCTTTGCTATAGCACGAGTTTCTCTAGGGAGAATGCGCTATTCCCCTCTACTGGCAAATGCCAAGATCTATGATTCAGATTCAGTTCTACTTAAAAACCGATCGTAAATAGTAATAGATACAAATAGGAGAGAAAGAGACAATAATTCCATAATTGCTCTCCTCCGATATAAAGTCACCAAGTTTAAACTGTAGGTTTGGTAACTACCATATAGATTAAAACGTCTTGCTTGCTTTTGTCAACTAAAGGCACGCAAAATTAAGCTGTAATGTAACATCTAAATACAAAAAGCGATCGCTGAATTAGCAATTTTATTTACTTGGTTCTCGATTAGATTAAATTAGTCTGAAGTTTATGTATTAAAAGTAACTGCACGTCATAAAAATTTATCTTCAAATACATCCACCGCTAGTAAGATTTAGGCGATCGAGACAGAAAACTTACTACAGCATAAATTTCGTAAAAACAATGAACAAATACATTGCAGAATTTATCGGAACTTTCTGGTTAGTTGTCGGTGGATGTGGTAGTGCGGTTTTAGCTGCCGTCTTTACTTCTGAAGGAGCTACCATCGGACAAGATACTTACTTTCCTTTAGGTATTAGTTTGGTGGGAGTTTCTCTAGCATTTGGTTTGACTGTATTAACTATGGCTTATACGTTTGGCAATATTTCAGGCTGCCATCTCAATCCTGCTGTATCTTTTGGACTATGGGCGGGTAAGCGATTTTCTGGTAGTCAATTATTGCCTTATATTGTTGCTCAAGTTCTGGGTGGAATTTTGGGTGGATTTATCGTCTGGTTAATTGCTAGCGGCAACGCAGACTTTTCTCTTACTGGTTCTAATCCTCTGGCAACTAATGGTTATGGCGTTCATTCTCCTGCGGGGTATCCACTTTGGACTTGCTTGATTACCGAAATTGTCATGACTTTTATGTTTCTAATAATTATCTTTGGTGCCACAGATTTACGTACTCCTGCTGGTTTTGCACCTATTTCTATTGGTATGGGGCTTACTTTAATTCATCTAATTAGTATTCCCGTTACCAATACCTCTGTAAATCCCGCACGCAGCACTGGTGTTGCCGTGTTTGCTGGTACAGAGTTAATTGCTCAATTGTGGCTATTTTGGGTAGCTCCAATTGTAGGTGCGATTCTAGCGGGTTGGGTTTATAATAAGTTTTTCTCGGTAACTAGAGCCGAACAAACTACCAAACAAGCCTTAACCGATCGCGACTACGAAACCAAACCAGCAATTGACGAGTAAAAAATATACACGCTAAAGTCTTTTATACTCGCACTACTCCTCTTTTTTTTCTACTTTGTCCATTTGGTATAATCACAATCGCGATAATAATTTGTCGTTTGATTAAATAGATAAATATTTAGCTTTTGTTATTTATATGCCACTAATTAAAGTTCAGTCATCAATTGCCCAACCTGAAAAATCTACGGTAGAAAGTTTACTAAAGAGTCTCTCTGCCGATCTGGCCAAGCAGATAGGCAAACCCGAATCATATATCATGACTGCTTTTGAAGCGGACATACCCATGACTTTTGCAGGAAGTTTAGATCCAGTTTGCTACATAGAAATCAAAAGCGTAGGTACAATGAATTCGGAGCAGACTTCAGCTATGAGCCAACATTTTTGCCAGCAAATTAGCGAAAAACTAGGTGTTCCAACCAAACGCATCTATATTGAATTTGCTGACGCACAAGGCTATATGTGGGGCTGGAACGGTTCGACTTTTGGTTAAACGGTGGGTTAAAAACAAGCTAGTTATCATCGTCGCGATCGCCATAACTATTGCTATTGGCGTTTCCAATTTTCCTGCTATAGCTATTGAAAATACCTCAAACTTAAGTTCTATACAAGGCGCGATTGATTTTCACGTCCATTCTGCACCAGACATTACTCCTCGCAGCGTTGATGATTTTGAGCTAGCTAAGATGGCGGCAGATGAAGGCATGAAAGCAATTGTCTTAAAAAATCACGTTACTCCTACAGCAGATCGAGCAATATTAGCTAATAAAATCGTACCCAATATTCAATTGTACGGAGGTGTAGTACTTAACTATGCCGTTGGGGGTTTGAATCCCGATGCGGTTGAGATAATGTATAAAATCGGCGAAGGTAAGGGAAAAGTTGTCTGGCTGCCAACTATTGACGCTGACTATCACCGCCAGATGTTTCACAAACAGGGACGAGGTATTAAAGTTGCTAATTCAGGCAAGCTTTTACCAAAAACTCTAAAAATTTTAGAGTTAGTTGCCAAGTACGATTTAGTTTTGGAGACTGGTCATATTTCCCCAGAGGAAGTCGAACTAGTGGTTGAAAAAGCCAGAGAACTTGGTATAAAAAAGATCTTAATTACCCATGCGATCGCTGATGTTCCTGGTTTATCTGTTACCCAAATGCAGCAAGTAGCAAATATGGGGGCTTTTTTGGAGTTAACCTATGTCAATTATTTAATGGGTAAAAATTCACCAATTGAAGCACATCAAAACTGGCAGCAGGTATCGATCGCAGATATGGCAGCAGCAATTAAATCTATCGGTGCAGAACATTTTGTCTTGAGTACCGATTTAGGACGCAGTTTCGATCCCAAACCCGTTGTAGGTTATCAAAAATTTGTTACTGAATTGAGCGCAGCGGGAATATCTCAGTCTGAAATTGAGATGATGAGTCAGATTAATCCCAGTCAGCTATTAGGTATTAAGTAAAATATTTTAATGGCGATCGCCTAAAATATTAAAGCGATCGCCAAATTTTATTTAAACAGCATTATGCTTGGTTGTTAATCGATATCAATAGATGTTGGCGAACCACCAGCAGGTGTAGTAACACCGCTACCCTGACGATATTCAGCATACAGGCGATCGCGCCAGGCAAAAAACGGTTCGTAAACGATGTTATCGGCTAAACCTGGAATACCTTTTCCCTGTAGCTGTTCGGGAATATCGAGATAAGAACCTGCGGGAAATTTTAACAAGATACTCAAACCAGCTACGGCTAAATCTGCCAGAGTCGGAGTATCGCCGACTAAATAAGGTCGTTCTTCTAAAATCAAACATAAAGCTTCTAAGTCTTGTTGCAGACCTTTTGTTGCTTCTTTAACGGCATCGCCGCCAAACCCAACACCAGCACCCAATACGTCTAAAATTTCCCCAGGAATGGCACCGACTACGGTTTTGAGAAAATCGGGAGTATCTTTAGGTAATAGACCAGCGCGGAAGTTCTGATTTTTATTTAAAGCACCAACAAAAGCTTTACGACCTTTGAGGGCAATAGATTCATCTGCCCATTCTTCAATTAGCAGACACTGTCCTTTAGCTAGGGGGTCTGCAGGTATTATGGGGCGTTCGGGGTATTTACGGTCTAAATAAAAGGCAATTTCTGTAGAGTCGGCAATATAAGTGCCGCCATCTTTGAGTACGGGAACTTGGCGACTACCAGACTTTTGCAACAATTCTATTTGTCCAACGCCAGGAGTAACTTCAATTTTGCGATATTCTAATTGTTTGTAATCGAGAATGAGGCGCACTTTTTCGGAATGATGAGATAGCTCAAACTGATATAACTCCAGCATTGGTTCTCCTTGAGATAATTTGGGGTTAACAATCGTTAATTTAGCTTTGTTTGATTATCTATTACATCAATCAAAGGTCAAAAGTCGGGCAGATTTTTATAATTTATTAAGCTTAGTTAGGTGGCGATCGCTTTATATTCTCGTCGTTATCCAATACTAAAATAGTAATATTACTCGATAAAACCTAGATCGAACCTTTAATAATGACCGTATCTCATCCCGTAGATTTTCAAGAAGCTTTTGACATCATTGTAGTTGGCGGTGGACATTCAGGCTGTGAAGCAGCTTTGGCAGCAGCAAGATTGGGCTGTCGGACGCTAATGCTGACTTTAAATCTCGATAAAATTGCCTGGCAACCCTGCAACCCTGCCGTAGGAGGTCCTGCTAAATCCCAATTAGTTCATGAAGTCGATGCTTTGGGCGGTGAAATCGGTAAAGTTAGCGATCGGGCATATTTGCAAAAACGAGTGTTAAATTCTTCTAGAGGTCCTGCTGTCTGGGCATTACGGGCGCAGACCGACAAGCGAGAGTATGCGGTGATGATGAAACAAATCGTGGAAAATCAAGAAAATTTGAGTATCCGCGAGGGGATGGTTACAGATTTGGTTTTGGGTAAAAACGATGAAGTTATTGGTATTGAAACCTACTTCGGTACCTGTTTTGCTGCTAAAGCCGTAATTCTCACTACAGGGACTTTTTTAGGTGGCAAAATTTGGGTCGGTAATAAATCAATGCCAGCAGGCAGGGCAGGTGAATTTGCTGCCGAAGGATTGACTGAAACTCTCAACCAGTTAGGGTTTGAAACGGATCGGCTTAAAACAGGTACGCCAGCCAGGGTAGATAAGCGATCGGTCGATTACAGCAAAATGGAACCGCAACCGCCAGACCCAGAACTACGCTGGTTTAGTTTCGATCCCGAAGCTTGGGTAGAGCGCGAACAAATGAACTGTTACCTAACTCGCACTACTGCCGAAACCCATCGCATTATTAAAGACAATTTGAATTTATCACCCGTATATGGCGGTTGGGTAGATGCCAAAGGACCGCGCTATTGTCCGAGTATTGAAGATAAAATCGTGCGCTTTGCCGATAAAGCCAGCCATCAAATTTTTATCGAACCCGAAGGTAGAGATATTCCCGAACTCTATATTCAAGGCTTTTCTACTGGTTTGCCAGAAAAGTTGCAGTTGGCGATGTTGCGGACGCTGCCAGGAATGGAAAACTGCATTATGCTGCGTCCTGCCTATGCAGTGGAATACGATTATTTACCCGCTACCCAATGCTATCCGACACTAATGACCAAAAAAGTTGCGGGTTTATTTGCCGCAGGACAAATTAACGGCACTACGGGTTATGAAGAAGCTGCGGCACAGGGGCTGGTAGCGGGAATCAATGCGGTAAAATTTGTCAAAGGAGAAGCCGAGGTTATCTTCTCCAGAGAACAAAGCTACATCGGTACTCTAATCGACGACCTTTGTACCAAAGACCTGCGCGAACCTTATCGTATGTTAACCAGTCGTTCGGAATATCGCCTGGTGTTGCGTTCTGATAATGCCGATCGCCGTTTGACTCCTTTGGGTAGAGAAATTGGCTTGATAGACGATCGCCGTTGGCAGTTATATTCAGAAAAGCAGGCGAAAATCGCTGCCGAAAAAGAAAGACTCTACGAAACCAGAATTAAAGAACGAGATGATGTCGGAGTAGCGATCGCAACCGAAACCCAACAAAAAATTAAAGGTTCGATAACCCTTGCCGATCTATTACGTCGTCCTGGTTTCCACTACACAGATCTAAAGCGTCACGGTTTGGATAATCCCGAACTGACTTTGTATGAAACAGAAGGGGCAGAAATCGATATTAAATACTCTGGCTACATCAAACGCCAGGAAACTCAAATCGAACAAGTCAGCCGTCATGCTAATCGCAAACTTGCTCAAGATCTCGATTATCTAGCCATTGAAACCCTATCAATGGAAGCCAGGGAAAAACTAAATAAAGTAAAACCCCTAACTATCGGTCAAGCCTCTCGTATTGGTGGAGTAAATCCAGCCGATGTTAATGCTTTGCTGGTTTATTTAGAACTTAGGTCGCGATCGCTAGTGAAAAATAAATAAAAATAATTAACGCGATCGCTTTGACTCATAAAAAGAGCGATCGCGTTGAAAAAGCATTGCTATATATTTAGAACGTGACAAATAATTTCTTTTCTTTAATGCTCACCCTACATATTTCCCAGCCGATTAATAATTATTTAGAGGTTGTCTGAAAAGTCATTAATTACACTACTAAAAAGCCAATGTATCTTTTGACAGTGTTGCTCGGTGCTTAATATTCGTTAACAAAAAGTAAGAAGAAAAAACTTTTACGAGCAATTTATGCGTAGGGCAACAACACCAAAATCGACAAATATTCAAATCAATACCGAAATTGGCGAGGATGTAGCTATTATTATCATACTTCTGTGGCTTAGTAGTTTAATCGGACTACTAGCGATCGATCTCTCCTCCGCTCCCCTATTGTGGATCGTTGCTGCGGTTTGGTTGCGGTCTTTTCTACATACGGGACTGTTTATTACCACTCATGAAGCAATACACGGAGTTATTAATACTCAGGATCGTAAAGTCAACGATTTTATTGGTTCGATAACATCTTGGCTATACGCGCTGTTACCCTATAAAATCTTAGTCAAAAATCATCAGCTACATCATCGCTTTCCTGCTAGCGAACAAGATCCCGATTTTCATAAATTGGGACAAAGTAATTTCCTACTTTGGTACGGCAACTTTATGAAAGAATATTTGAGCGGTAGGCAAGCTTGGATTTTACTTATAGGAATGACAGTAATATTTTGTACCTTCTTGAGTTTGCATATTGCCATAAGTAATATATTTCTGTTTTGGGTAATTCCAATTTTGATTAGTTCGCTACAGTTATTTACCTTCGGTATATTTTTACCCCATAGAAATCCCAATCGAAAACAGCGCGATTATGCTTCGCGTACCGCCAGAGGTGATATGCCCGAAAGGCTTGCGCTTTGCGATCGCCATAAGGCTACAAGCAGTAATTATTCCGTATTTTGGTCGTTTATCGCCTGCTACCATTTTGATTACCATTGGGAACATCACCAGTATCCCCATCTACCCTGGTACAGTTTGCCCATAGCTCGTCAACAAGCATTTTGTCATCAAACTATAAAGTCAAAACAAAATATCTCTCGCACTAAAACGTAACTTTCAAACAGACCATTCCTCGCGTCACTACTATCAATTTAAAAAGTTTACTCTCGTAAGACCATTCTTCCCCTGCTCCCCCTGCCTATCTAAAACATCAAATTTAAAAAACCTATCCTTGAAAGCCATTCCCCCCCCATAGGATGTTTTTTTTCAGTGAAAATACTTAAAATCGATTAATGGCAGTAAATAAAAATCTATATTGCTAAAAGCCGCAGAATAAAAACGATTGTTGCAATATTTATGATGACATTTTATAACTGGTGGTTTTGGAACTTGCAACCTTCTTTGGCAATGCATATTCCAGACGGGTTTTTAAATCTTCCAGTTAGTTTGATTACTTGGGCGATCGCGATCGCGCTAATTATCGTCGCTTTAAATCGAGTGCAAGCAAAATACCAAGAACGAACGGTTCCAATCATGGGAGTCTGTGCCGCTTTTATTTTTGCCGCTCAAATGATTAATTTTCCCATACCAGGAGGAACTTCTGGTCATCTATTAGGAGGAACGCTAGCAGGAATTTTACTCGGACCTTGGGCGGGTGCTTTAGTAGTTAGCGTAGTATTTATCGTACAAGCTGTTGTTTTTCAAGACGGTGGAATTACAGTTTTGGGAGCAAATATTGTCAATATGGGGCTAATTGGCACTTTTGGCGGCTACTACCTCTATCGAGCAATTCGTTCGGCGATCGGACGAAATAGCTGGCGCGGAATGGCGATCGCTACTGCTGTAAGTGCCTGGACAAGTGTATTTATCGCTTCAATTTTGGTTGCCATAGAACTGGCTTTATCGAGAACTGTTCCCATAAATGTAGGCATATCGGCAATGGCATTTTGGCATTTACTAATTGGAATTGGCGAAGCCTTGATTACTTTAGTAGTCATTAGTTTTATCTGGCGAACTCGACCCGATTTGCTCTATAGTCCTTCTAAAAAAAGCAGGTTATCTGGTTCTCGTCCGTTAACACACCGCTAACAAAGATTAAATCGAATTCAATAGAATTTTAGGTTTTATGACTAAGAAATTAAACACTCGCAATTTGGCTTTTGTCGTTTCGGGCTTGGGCATTGCTCTACTAATTGCTATTTTTGTTTCTCCTTTTGCTAGCTCAGATCCAGATGGTTTAGATCGCGTTTCTCAAGATTTAGAGTTTGGACATAAAGCTATTGAAGACGCACCCGCTCAAAAATTACCTTTTGCCAGAGTATTTAATGAATACGCGCTAAAAGGCGTACCCGAAACCATAGCTACACCAATGGCTGGTTTAGTTGGAACTCTAGCTACTTTTGGTTTGGCTTGGGGTATTGGCAAGCTGGTAGTTAAAAATTCTGCTGGCGATAATCATTCTTCCGATCGCTCTGGCGACGAACGAGTAAATTAAGGCGTTGGTAATTTTTAGAAAACGATAAACATCAAATTAATTGGGAACTCAGTAAATGCTATTGCTACACCTGGGAGTATTTCAGTTAGATGTCGATAGCAAACAAGCTACACTCTGGCATTCTCTGGCTCCCCGTACCCGATTATTGTGTGCCTTATTAATGGTATTTGCGATCGCTCTTACCCCAAATGGACACTGGTGGACTTGGGCAATTTATGGACTAGGAGTACTGGGTTTAGCTTTTTTGAGCCGCGTGACCAAAACAGTTCTACTCAAAAGAATCGTCGTTGAGTTTGCTTTTATTGCTGTGGTATTGTTAGGAACTTTGTTTCGCGAAGGTGGTGAGGTGGTATGGTCTTGGGGCGTGCTGCGAATCACCACAGAGGGTTTGACCGTTTTGGGTAGCGTTACGATTAAAGCTTTACTCTCGTTACTAATGCTAAATCTACTGACTCTTACTACTTCAGTTCCAGCACTGCTTAATGCTCTAACAGCTTTAAAAGTACCACCTCTGTTGGTTGCTACCCTGGCATCGATGTATCGCTATATCAACGTTTTGGTTAGGGAGTTTCAGGCAATGCGGAAAGCTGCTGCGTCTCGCAATTTGTCTAAAGATAATGTTTGGCAACGCTTTGTTATTGGCAACATGATGGGTAGTCTATTTATTCGTACTTACGAGCGTGGAGAAAGAGTATACCAAGCGATGCTAGCTCGTGGATATCAAGGAGTGCCTGTAGTTGAAAAAACACCCACTGGCGTCAGAAAAGATGCGATTGCACTTACTTTAACCTTAGTTTTTGCGCTTATAGGTCAGGCTGTTTATTTATCGTAACGTTCAAAAAAAATTTAACTGTATGTCTCTGTTGAATATAATCTCGTCAAGCGTCTTTTACCAAACTAAAATTTAATCGCTAGAATCTCAATGCATCACAATCCCATCGTTATTAAAAATCTCAGCTATACTTACCCCGATGGAACTAAAGCCTTAAATAACATCAATTTATCTATCGAAGCAGGAGAACGAGTAGCACTTATCGGTGCGAATGGTTCTGGTAAGTCAACTTTACAGCTACACCTCAACGGAATTATTTTGCCTCAATCTGGCAGAATCGAAGTGGGAGAATTAGAGGTAAATTCTGATAATTTACGCGATATTCGGAATTTTGTCGGTTTGGTCTTTCAAAATCCCGATAACCAGCTATTTATGCCGACAGTTTGGGATGATGTTGCTTTTGGTCCTAAAAATCGTGGTTGGCGAGATAAAGAGTTGAACGAGCGGATCGAAAGAGCAATGATGATGGTCAATATCGCTCCAGAAAGTTACGGGACGAGAAATACTGAAAATCTATCGGGAGGAGAAAAAAAACGAATTGCGATCGCTGGGGTTTTGGCAATGGAACCAGAAGTATTGGTGCTAGATGAACCTTCGGCACAGTTAGATCCTCGTTCTCGTCGCCAGCTAATCGAACTGTTGCAAAATTTTTCTCTGACTCAGTTGATAGCAACTCACGATCTAGATTTGGCTCTAGAACTTTGCTCTCGCACGATCGTTTTAAGTAAAGGGCAAATCGTTTACGATGGAGCAACCGAGAAGATTATGAATAATCCTGATTTTTTAGTAAGTCATTCACTAGAATCACCCCTATCTTACAGTCGTCCTTATTGTTTGCTAACAGACACACCCGTTGGATAGTTTCGATCTGAGGCTAGCTTGAATTTAATATTTTGGGTATATAGAATTAGGAGAATAGGGGATTAAAGAGTATCTTTATTTAAACTTCATGCTGCGATAAAGCCGTTAAAAATGATAGAGGACGGCTCATATTTTCGGCAAATCCCAAAATAGCGCGATCGCGATGTTGATAAAGTAGTTTACCTTCTGAATTAAATAAAAATGTTCCCCCGCGCTGAGTCAGATAAGCCGCATTAGGAACATAAGTATTCCAATTGCTCAGTACCTCAGTCATGTTTCGCAACCGCAAAGTAGCTAATTCAAACGGACGCTGAAAGCATCTACCGCCAGCTAATTTAAACATCGAACCTTTTAGCGGTGGCAAAGGAGTGTCGCGAATTACCGTCTCATCTTCAATTAATTGCGGTGCTTGGCGATCGCCCGTATAGCCGCGAAACACTTCTCCTAAAGTTCCAGGGCTGCCAATACCAGCACACATCAGCATTAGATTCAACCAGGCGTTCTGCTCTATAGAAAGGAAAGGAAACTTCCAAGTCAAACCCGAATATAGTTCCAGACGTTGATGAATTTCTGCTTCAGGATCGACGAATAAGTTTTCTGCTGGAAAACCCGTATAGTCACAAAATTTTAAACCCGAATCGCGATCGCCAATACCAACTGCGCGAACTTCAATTTCTCTTTCCTTTAACATTTGGGACTCTCGCTTTAGCCACCAGGCATATTCTAAACTGTCAAAATCTCCTAGCTGTGACAATATTAGTATGAGCAGGTAAGATTTATTATGTTTGGTAAAGACTGGTGCGACCTCACCATCGCTAGTTCTCAAACATTCGGTCTGACTGAGAATTGAATAGACATCTATCATGGCGATTGAGTTAGCGATAGTAAGTAACACCGCGATATTTTAACTCGATTTGTTTGGGTTTTTTCCAGTTGTTATTAATTAATTCGTAAGAATCTTTATCAAGTTTTGCTTCTAAATGCCAACAAATTTTAAACAGTTCGATATGAAAATCCAACTGCCAAAAATTTTCTAATTTTTGTATTTTGTATTGATGCCAAAAATTAGCAGGATGAAAAAAAATTTTAGCTCTATCTCTATAGAATAGTTGTCTGATATATTTACCCAGGGGAAATCTAATTGTGCTTGGTTTCAAAGCAGTCAACAAATCCTGTCCGCTGAGAAACATTGAGTTTCTTTTGTTTTTCGACGAATGGCTAATATAGCGCACTCCTCGATATCTTAATTCCATGACACTCACCTTAAGATATTTTACAGAGAGGCGCGTTCCTTCAGGATTTTTCCTTACTTCCGTCTCCAGGCTTTTTTACCTTTCCAAGAGATGAACGATATGATAAATATTTCTACTTTTATGCTACGCGATTTTTATCTAATTTGGGATCGATCTTAGGGTGGAAAAGCAAAGTTTTTCGTTCGCAACTTATAAACTCAATAACAAAACTTTAGATAATTTAACTATTAAACAAGTCGCAATATGCAGGTTAGTATAGAGTCTACTTTTAGTGATGCTTATCTCGACGCACAGCAGAAAAGTAATCAGCGTCAGTTATCGATAGCAATATCAGCGATCGCCCAAGAAGGAGAGCCACAACTTCCCTTAAATCTTTGTTTGGTAATCGACTGCAATCACTCTATGTCAGGAGAACCTCTGGATTCTGTCAAGCAGGCGGCGATCGCCATTGTCCGACAACTCAGATCGGGCGATCGCTTTAGTACAGTTGCTCTTAACGATCGAGCAAAAACTATAGTTGATAATAAGCTAGTGGCTGACACTACTGAAAGCGAACGGCAAATAAATCTATTGGTGGCAGAGGGAGACACCGCCATTGATGAAGCTATGTTACTAGGAATTCAACAAGTTGCCAAAGGCAAACAAAACTCTGTTTCTCGCATTTTTTTACTCACTAATAGAGACAATGAACCTAGTAGTAGCCAGCGTTGTCTAAAACTGGCTCTTTTGGCAGCAGAATACAAAATTACTATAGATACCATAGGCTTTGGGGAACACTGGAATTACAACCTACTCGAACAAATTGCCGACATCACCAAAGGAACTTTGTCTTATATCGAGCAATCGGAACAGACCCTAGCCAAACTCGAACGACTAGTAGTCCGCGCTCGCTCCGTTGGTTTGAGCAATGCTCGTTTGAGTGTGGAATTGATGCCTAAAGTTAGACTGGCTGAATTTAAACCAGTGTCACAGGTAGCTCCAGAAGCTATCGAACTGCCTACGAAACTAGACGGTAATTGTTTCGAGCTATATTTAGGGGATTTAAATTGCGATCGCTCGCGAGTCATCTTAATAAATTTATATATAGAGCATTTATCGCCAGGAATTTATCAAATTGCCTCAATTCGCCTACGTTATGACGATCTGGCTTCAGAACGCGAAGACATATACGCGGATTTGATTCCAATTCCCATAGAATGTCAGGCTCAATATCAGCCTGTCGTTAGTCCATCGGTTCGTAACTCAATTTCGGCTTTAGCCAGATACCGTCAAATCGAAATTGTCGAAGCCAAACTTCAACAGGTAGATGCACTCGGTGCCGCTACTATGCTACAAACTGCGGCTCAAACCTCTTTACAACTTGGAGATGAATTGGGTGCTGCTGTTTTGCAATCTAATTCTACTTGTCTACAGCAGGGAAAAGAATTATCATTAGGCGATCGCAAAAAAAACCTGATTGTTGCTAAGACTATAGGCACTAGGGAGTAGAAAAATAGGGAGATAGGGAAGTAGAGAAATAGGGAGTTTACCCTAAATCCCTAAGCCCTAAGTCCCCAAGTTTTCCCCTGCTCTTTACTCGCTCACTACTTAACTTAATTAATATGTCTCGTTCAAAAGCTCTGCAATCATACATTTTGGTTCGTTTGCTGCTCGCTCCTTTGATGTTATTGACCATTGCTACTCTAGTATTTTTATTACTGAGAGCGACACCAGGCGATCCTGCCGATGCTATTTTAGGCAGTCGTGCACCCGAAGCTGCTAAAGCCGCATTGCGATCGCAACTAGGATTAGACGCTCCGCTGTGGCAACAGTATTTAGATTATCTCAAAAGTCTCCTGGGTTTTGATTTGGGTAGTTCTCTTACCAGTCGGGGTTTATCTGTATGGGAAGTCATTAAGGAATATTTTCCCGCTACTGTCGAACTAACCTTTTGTAGTATGGTAATAGCAATTGTTTTGGGCATCGGAGTAGGAATAGTTTCTGCTACTCTGCCAGGCACTTGGCTCGATATCGGCGGTAGATTATTTGGCATTATTACTTATTCCTTACCTTTATTTTGGGTGGGAATGGTGTTGCAGTTAATTTTTGCCGTTCGCTTGGGTTGGTTTCCTCTAGGTACGCGGTTTCCTGTCAATGCTGCGGCTCCACCTTCAATGACTGGTTTGTATATTATTGATAGCGCGATCGCGGGAAATTGGGCAATGCTAGGCAACACTTTATATTATTTGGCTCTACCTAGTATTACTTTAGGAGTATTGCTTAGTGGCATTTTCGAGCGCATTGTCAGGGTAAATCTCAGACAAACACTTAAAGCTGATTATGTAGAGGCAGCAAGAGCTAGAGGTATTTCCGAACCCACGATTTTAATCGCTCACGCTTTCAAAAATGCCCTGATTCCCGTAATTACAGTCTTAGGTTTGACTTTTGCAGCTTTGCTAAGTGGTGCTGTATTAACCGAAGTGACTTTCTCTTGGCCTGGACTGGGTAATCGTTTATATGAGGCAATTTCTTTGCGAGATTATCCTACGGTACAGGGGATTATGGTATTTTTCGGCATTATTGTAGTTATTGCCAGCATTTTAATCGATATTATTAACGCTTTTATCGATCCGCGTATACGTTACTAGTAGAGGCAAGACAATGTCTTGACCCTACTGCTTCTGTGTCATTTTGTTCAGTCGTTCTTTAACTGCCAAACTCATCAGCGATCGCAACAACAAAATAAACCAGAAACCCGAAAAGCAGAATAGCGCGATCGCTGCTCCTTTAAAATAGCTGACTAATAAAATTGTCGCCGATAATAGGCTAAATCCAGACAAGCAAGTATAAATTAAACTTTTGATTCCTAACTGAATGCTTTTGAGAGAACGTTCGCTTTCTAAAGAACGAACTTTAATCTGCAATTCTCCCAAATCCAGCCTTGATTCGAGACGCAAGATCGAACGCTCGATTTTACTTGGTTGTTTTAGCTTATCGCGAATCAAATCTCTAGTTTGGATGGCAACAGCACCGAGAATATTTCCCTGCTGCTTAGAAAAAGCAATACTTTTAATATAAGGTTGTGCTGCTGCCAGTAAATTGTACTGAGGATCGAGGGCGCGAGCAATTCCATCTAAGGTAGTTAGCGACTTGACAATAAAAGTCATTTGCGGGGGTAAGCGAAAAGGCTGTTGCTCGAAAATCGCATAGATTTCGTCGGAAATGCGATCGAAAGCTCTGACATCTACGGGTTTATCGCGAAACTCTTCTAAAAGAAAATTTATCATTCTTCTTACAGGAGTCATATCGGCGACAGGTTCGATCAGTCCCATATAAATTAGAGTTTCAATGACTTTATCGGTATCTTTTTTTAATATGGCAAAAAAAGTTGTTACCATCTGTTCTTTGGCGATCGCTTTGACTTCTGCCATCGTGCCAAAATCATAGAAAATAATTTCTCCTCGCTGACTGACTGCCATATTACCTGGGTGGGGATCGGACTGAAAAAAACCGTCTTCCAATAGCTGTTTTAGATAGCAGGTAATTCCTAACTTAATAATTTCTTGAGTATCAATGCGGTGCGCCTCTAAAGTAGAGCGATCGTCTATTTTAATTCCTGGCAGATACTCTAAAGTTAAAATTTTATTTGTAGTATATTCCCAGTAAATTTTAGGTACGGCGACGCGATGATAGCTCCGAAAGTTTTCTTGAAAACGTTCGGCATTTTTGCCTTCGTGAATATAGTCAATTTCTAAATATAAAAGTTCAAAAAACTCGCGATAAATTGCTTCTAAATCGAACTTTCTTAAATCTGGCAACAAACGATTACCCAGTCTGACCAAACGGTGTAAAATTTCAAAATCTAAGTTAAACAAGGCAGCCAAACCAGGACGCTGCACCTTAACCACCACATCTTCACCTGTATACAATCTCGCTTTATGAACCTGCCCCAAACTCGCTGCGGCTAGGGGGATAGGATTAAATTCACAAAATAGAGTTTCAAGCTGCTGACCCAATTCGGTTTCGATCGCCAAAATTGCTAACTTGGAACTAAAAGGTGGTACGCGGTCTTGTAGTTTACTAAATTCTTCGACGTATTCTAAAGGAATTAAATCGGCGCGAGTAGATAGAGCCTGTCCGATTTTAATGTATGTAGGTCCTAGCTCTAACATCTTAGTGACTAACCATCGCGCACGACGATGTTTTCGCCGCGATGAATTTCTGTTAAGTAAGCGATCGCACCACAAAAAAAAAGCTAGTCTGAAGGCAATTCCAAAAACTTTTAACTGGCGAAAAAACGGCGAACGACTGGAGCGTCGGAGCGATAATCGATTTGAGTCGGTACTTTTGAGCATCTTTTCTATTATCGATATACAAATAACTCGCTTGTGTTCGCCATACTCCTGTCGATTACTTAGTATAAACTCAGACGGTTTTAAATTTTTTGGCGATCGATTATAGCAGCTTGGAACTGAGGAATCTTAACCGTAAATGTAGTTACAAACGTCTGAGATTTAGCTACTGGTTCGCTAGCTACTTCTATACTTCCGTTAAGATGATCGACCAAATATTTAACCAGAGCCAAACCCAAACCAGTACCCTGTACTGCTCTGTCGGTTACGCCTTTACCGCGACGAAATTTATCAAAAATATAGGGCAATTCTTCAGCCGAAATTCCCGTTCCATAATTAGAAACTGCAATTGCTACCGTAGGCTCTTGATGACGGACGCGCCAGGCAGAAAATTCGACAGTGGTATCGGGATCGGAATACTTACCCGCATTAGTTAGCAGTTCTTCAAGAATATACTGCAAACTATCGGCATCGGTGTACAGATTTACTGCCGAATCGGCTAGCTCGGATTTTAAAGATAGTCCCTTATCAGACTGCCATTTATCAGCAAAAGCAAGAGCTAATGGTTCGACGATAAGATTCAGGTCTAATTCTTGAGGACTTAACGCCAATTCTCCCGATTCTACCTGTTGCAAAGTTAGTAAATCTTTAATCAGGTTGTATTCGCGATTCCACTCTTGTTCGAGAATATTAAGATATTTTTCCTGCGCTGCGGGAGGAAGCTGTTGCTGACGCAGCATTTTTATCGCCATTTTCATGCTGGTAAGCGGCGTTTTTAACTCATGACTCATACTGTTGAGAAAATCATCTTTTAACTGATTTAGTTTTTGCAGTTGCTCGATTTGCCGCCGCATTTTTTCGGTCAATTTAGCCTGAAACTCTAGAGCATGAGTCAATTGTGAGGTGCGATCGTCTACAATCGACTGAACGCGACTCAAAGTTTGATGATGAAGAATAGCTGTAGCAATTTGGATACTTACCCAACCGAGTAAATCTAACTCATTATCGCTCCAGATTCGAGGAGAATTGTGTTGCAGCACCAAAAACCCTAGTGCTAACGGGCAGTTTGAATCGCCAATAGTTTTGCCCATCAACGGCATCATTAGCAGTGCCGATGAATCGAAGTTAATTTCGTTATCGAGTTGTTCTAAAGGCACATCGGGAAAATAAGCTTTTTCAGTTATGGCTAAAGACTTGGGTGCTAACTTTAAAGCTTGTTGGCATAGCTGAGAATCTTGAAGATTAAAAGAATATTGTTGCAAGTTGAGATTTGCTTCACTGGCAAACCACTGAGAGGCAACTCGAACCGTTCCGCGAACTTTTTGTTTGCTTTGTTGAATTTTAAAAGGATTTTGATACTTGAGCTTAATAATTGAAGCTCTATCTATTTGAAGTGCGTCTCCAATTTCTGATAAACAAGTTTCAAACAACTTCTCTGGAGCGGAATTTTGTCCGATTTTTTCACTAATACGACTTAATGCAGTTTGAAATCTAGCTTGGGTTTGAGCTTGCTGTTGAAGCTGTACCTGAGATATAGCAATTGCGATTGTATTGGCAAGCTGCTCTAGTAATTGTCGTTCCGAATCAGTCCATGAAGAATATCGATCTTTAAGCAAAAATATTGCCCCGTTTGTTTCATTGCGAGTCTTAGTCAAACTACCCAAACAAATTATTGTCGGTAAAATTTCTCGAACTGAACTTTCTAAAGCTTCGACACTAAAAATTTTGCAATCGCCCGAATTAGTGCAACTGGCTGATTTGCTTTCGTTTGACCGAGCTTTAGTATCGATAAATAGCGATTGGGACAATTTTTCAATTAGCTGTTTTTGGTTTTCTACTCGAAAATTTTCTCCTTGCCACCAACCAATAGTCTGACAGTCAACAGTTGCTTTACTACATCCTACTAAAGAGGTTCGCTCAAACGAGTCAAGCTTGTTTGCAAAGATACCACAAGCTTCAGCTTGAAACAGTTTGCCTATTTCGTCCGCAATTTTTGTCAGCATAGCTTGAAAACTGCATTCAGACAGGACTATTCGCGCAATTTCTCGTTCGATTGAATCAGATTTCACTTGATGTTGCATGGTTTGAGGCAAATGATTTTGCTCTATGACCGGGAAAACTACTATAGTGACGAACAGTTCGGTCGAAGACAAGTTTTCACGAAGTCAAAGGAAACTCTGTCAGTTACTCCAGTCCTCACGGCGTAATCTCTCTAAGAGTTTCGAGAGAAATTTAAGGAGACTGGTCGATCGTCTCTAATATTTTCCTTTAAACTTCAACATACCAAACGCAAGTTGAAGTAGCCCGTGTAATGTAGTCTAAAACAACCTTTTTAGTTAGATTGCTGGAATTGTTTCGCACAAAACTATCATTCCCATTTTTGTAAAATTTCTAGCAGTACGATCTATTTTGACTCTAAATTTTTCTGATTCGCTAGTTGGCTCGATTTTATCGAGCTTGAAAATTAGAAATGTTTAAATTTTTTAGTAAAATTTAAACCTGATAATTGAGCATTATCTCTATCGATTATAATTTGAGGATTTTCGGTAACTGTACCTATAATTGCTGCTTCTCCTCCCAGATATTCAACCAGATCGCTAGCTACCGATGGAGTCAGTGTTAAAACTAGCTCAAAGTCTTCTCCCCCGTAAAGTGTCCATTCCCAAGCTGTTTCTACTCCTGCTAGTTTAACCAATGCCGAAGGGATTTTGAGGTAGTTAAATTTTATTTTTGCTCCTACTTGACTATAGTGACAAATTTGCTCGATCGCATCAGCCAAACCGTCACTACTATCCATACCGCCAATGGCTATGTCTGAGGAAATTTCTTCGAGAAAAGGCAAAACGTCGAGTCTGGATACAGGGCGTTGATGAGCTTCGATTAGACTACTGCGTTCGGAGTCGCTCAGGCGATCGTCTGGTTCGGGATTGGTCAATAGTTCCAAGCCTCCACGAGAAAGACCGTGCAGCCCTGTTATTACGATCGCATCCCCAGGACGTGCATTACTGCGAAGAATAGCGCGATTGGGTACGACTCGTCCAAAAGCAGTAATAGCAAGACTAATTACCTCAGAGCAACAAACATCGCCACCGACGATAGGTGTGCGATCTCGGCTCAAACAATCGTGCATACCTCGATACAGTTCTTCTACCCAAGCTACCGCTACGGTTCCAGGTAAAGCTAGACCGACAGTAATACCTATCGGTGTTGCTCCCATTGCTGCCAAATCTGATAAATTAGCAGTTACACTCCGCCAGCCGACATCATATGCCGCAGTGGTGCGATCGCTAAAGTGGACTTTATCGACTAAAACATCAGTAGTTACTACCAAAGATTTATCGGCATCAAAGGGTAAAATTGCCCCGTCATCCCCCACGACACCTTCAGGACAGAAAAACTGAAGTTTTTTTAATAAACCATGCTCTCCAATGTCTTTTACTAACTGTGTCATTTTCTTGAGAAGTAGAAAGTTTAAAAAGGTAACAGATAGTAGGTAATAGGTTGTCTTTAGCAGAAAGAAAAGCAAAATTAATAACAAGTTGCTAAGTAGCTACGAAATATCCATTACCCATTACCCCTTACCAAAACAAGTCCATTACTTAAAAAACTTACTGCTTATCTCTAACTAGGTTCGACCAAATTTTCTTTGCCTTCTATAACTTTGGCAGAGACAATTTCATCTCCCGCACCGAGCTTGTCTAGTATTTCTTGACCCTCGACCACATAGCCAAATACTGAATATCTACCATCCATTAAATTGTAGCCAGGAGGAGTTAGTTCGCGGTCGAACTTAAAGAAAAAGAATTGAGAAGAACCGCCGTTGGGATCGTTAGCAGGACGAGCTAGAGCGATCGCGCCATAGGCATTAAAAGGAATAGCTGGCTTGTCTAAGTAGCGACCTAAATTTTCTAGAGTTTCGCCATAGACTGGTTCGGAATCTCCTTCGACCAGAACTTCTAGGGGAATTGCGCGATATTCTCCCGTATCGGGATCGATAAAACCTTCATCTTCTCCTGGAGGATCGCCTGCCTGCAAAATATAGAAGTCTTCGGCACGAGTAAATTCCATGCCGTCGTAAAAGCCGCGATCTACTAAATCGACAAAATTACCACCATTTATTGGCGCACTATAGCCGTCGATAATAATTTCTAAGGTGCCGCGACTGGTTTCCATTTCTACTGTGGCACGACCGAGAAGTTGTGGTAAATCGGCATATTTTTCTGGTACCTCAAAAGGGAAACCTACTACCATCGATCTTTCTAGTTTGCCAATAGACTTTAGCAATTCATCTTTTTTTAGATAAACAGCTTCTTTGTCCTGGTTATCTACTACTTCTTTAAGACCTTCAATCTCTGTATTTATCTGCTCTAATAAAGCTTCAGCTTGAGATTGACGTTCTTCGGGGACGGCAGCCAAAATTTTATTGCGTTTCGTTTTTAGGACAAAGCTAGCATTTTTAACATCGCGCTCGATCTTTCCCCAGCGTTTACCGCGTAGTTGATAGGCAATATCTTCTATATCTTCCTGGACTTTTCTAATCTCATCGTTATCTATAGGTAAAGAGTATCTCAAAATAGCTTGAGGGTCGGTAATCGCATCTCCTTGAGCCAAGTAAGCTAATGCTTGAGGCTGCGGCAGAGCGATCGCGCTACTACAAAACAAAATCACAGCCAATAAAATAGCTAAAATACTTTGAGGAAATTGCCGAGCGGCTCTGGAAGTAAAATTATTTTCTACAGTTTTCATAAATTAAACAACGCCATCGCGCTTTGCGAGACAAATTATATCTACAGAGTATGTTCTTAGCGATCGATCTCCCTTGTCAACATTTCTTTACTATCAGAGTAAATCTCGATCTCGACAATTTACTTATTACTTGGTTTCAATCTCTCTTTATTTATCCCTCACCCTTCATCAGGTAAAATTAATTGTCGTTCTCTCTAGAGTATTTTTGAGTTCATGATTTCTAGTAATGACTTTCGTACCGGCGTGACCATCGAACTAGATGGTTCGGTCTGGCGTGTAGTAGAGTTTCTACACGTAAAACCAGGTAAAGGCTCGGCTTTCGTACGTACCAAGCTCAAAAACGTTCAAACAGGCAACAGCGTCGAACGTACTTTCCGTGCGGGAGAAACCGTACCTCAAGCAAATCTGGAAAAACGCACGATGCAACACACTTATAAAGAGGGTGACCAATATGTCTTTATGGACATGGAAACCTATGAAGAAACCCGTATGAGCGAAGAACAAATGGGCGATCGCGTCCAGTATCTCAAAGAAGAAATGGAAGTTAACGTAATTTTTTGGGAAGACCAGGTTTTAGAGGTCGAACTGCCAACTTCAGTAATTTTAGAAATTACCGATACCGATCCAGGTGTTAAAGGAGATACCGCTACTGGAGGAACCAAACCCGCCATTGTAGAGAGTGGAGCGCAGGTAATGGTGCCTTTATTTATTTCTATTGGGGAAAAAATCAAGGTAGATACTAGAGACGGTTCTTACTTGGGACGAGAAAACTAAATTTAATTGTCTGTTAATTATTAAATAAAAATTAAACTAAAGGCAATTAAAATCTAGCATTGCGATTAAATTTACGTTAATAACCGTTTGAGAGCGGATTGTATAGTTTGTGTCTATAAATTTTCAAGAACTCCGTGAATTACTAGGGGCGATCGCCAAAACCGACATTACCGAGTTAACTCTTAAAAGTGATGAATTTGAATTGACGGTACGCCAGGAAACAAATGTAGTAACTACTAAAGTCATTCCTGAAGTTGTGGATCGCTCGATAGAGTCTGCTTCCGACATAGAACGAACGGCTGGTTCCGATACTACAGCTACTAAAGATAAAGATAAAGATAAGCAATCTTGGATTGAAATCACTTCGCCAATGGTGGGAACTTTTTATCGCGCCCCCGCTCCCGATGAAGAGCCTTATGTAGAGGTTGGAGATCGCATCAATTCAGGAGACACAGTGTGTATTATTGAAGCGATGAAGTTAATGAACGAAATTGAGGGAGAAGTTGCGGGTAAAGTTGTGGAAATTGCAGTTGAAAATGGCGAACCAGTAGAGTTCGGACAAGTTCTAATGCGTATCGATCCGAGTTAATTAAGCTAAAGTTATGTATGGAAATTTTAACTATCGCTCTATTGGGAGTGTTAGGGACTTTATCTAGTGGCGGATTAATTCTCGATTCAATTATCGAGCAAAATCTTCAGCGGCAAGCCATCGCTGTAGAAGAACGGGTGATTCGGATTGACAATGTTCCTGGCTATCAAATTGCTAGCGGCAAACTACACAAGCTGCGCCTGGCTACTAGAGGTTTAAAGCTCGAACCACTTAGAATTGAAGTATTGGAGTTAGAAACAGAGCCAATTGCCTTAAAGCGATCGCAATTGAGCTTCGATAGTGTGAGTCAATTTAGAAAGGCATTACGGCAGCCTTTGCAGGGAGCGGTTAAAATTGTTTTAACCGAACGCGATCTCAATCAGGCTTTACAACGACCGCAGTTTCAAACGCGGCTACAACAAAATTTGAATCGTTTGGTGGCTCGTAAAGCTGGCTCGGCTAATATTGCTTATGAGTTAATTGCCCCTAGTCTGGAGTTACAGCCTCAAAATCGGCTAAAAATAAATTTTATCTTACGCCGTTCGAGCGGCATTTATCGCTCCAACGAACTAGCTATGGTTTTAAAATTGAAAGTAACCTCTGATGGTCGAACAATTAAACTGAGCGAACTAGCGGGAACCGTCAATCAACGTCCGATGTCTTCTAGATTGCTTGAGGGTTTTGCTGATGGCATCAGCGATCGCCTCAGTCTAGAAGATCTTCAGGCTGACGGAATCTTAGCCAGGCTTTTACAATTAAAGATAGAAGAACATAGTCTTACAATAATAGGTTTTGCGCGGGTGGAAACAAATTAATTGCTAAAGTCTTCAGCCAAGCAAAGGTTAAGTTAATTTTTATAAAACTTCCTCTAAATCAGGAGAATTACTTATGCAGGATCGCAAACCAAATAATCGTTTTTCCCTCCCTTTATTGGCGATCGCCGCCGGGGTAATTTTGGCTGCGGGAGGAGGTGCTGCTTGGTGGGCGAAACACAGTCTAGATCGTACCAATAGAACCATCGCGCCAAAAGTTCCAGCTACAGAGCAAACTCAGCCAACCACATCAGAACCAATCGCCCAAGAAAAAGTTGAAATCTGTTGGCTCGATCCTCAAGATAATTCTATCGAATTAGTGGCTAGTACTCAGGCTTTTCAAAAATCGATTCGCCCTCAAGAAGCTTTAACTGCTGCTTTTGAGACACTGCTTGCAGGACCGCAGTCGAATTCTAGCTACACTACCAGTATTCCCGAGGGTACAAAATTGCTTGGCTTGAATGTAGACAAACAAGGAGTTCGTGTTAATCTGTCACGAGAATTTGTTTCTGGTGGCGGTAGTGCTTCGATGGAAGGTAGGTTAGCGCAAGTAATCTATACTGCTACAAGTACTAGTAGCAGCGATCGAGTTTTTATTAGTGTCGAAGGAAAACCTTTAAAAACTTTGGGAGGAGAGGGGTTGCTCGTCGCTCAGCCAATGACACGAGAGAGTTTTGAAGCGAACTTTCAGCTTTAAATATAGCTTGAAATCTTTAGTGTTTCCGATTTAAACTAGCGATTGCTCGGTCGAAGTACCAGTTTAATAAAGGCGCAACCAAGCTGTGAAATCGATACAGCATACTCATCGTCCATCCAGGAGTAGCTGCCCCGCGTCCTAGTTCGATACCGCGAACAATTTTGGTAGCAACTTCCTCTGCCGTCCAGGTTGCTGCTGTTTGAGTTATTAATTTGGTTTCAGGCGGCTTGGTTTTATTTTCGGCAGCTAGCTGGGGCGTATCGGTATCGGGGGGATAAACTACACTAACCTGGATGCCTTTAGGTTTTAATTCCGCTCTTAGAGTCTCTCCTAGCCCTCTTATGGCAAATTTAGAGGGACAGTAGGCACTATAGCCATAAATACCAATCAAACCCGCCCCAGAAGAAATTAAGATAATACTGCCTCGTCCCTGCCGTTCCATCGTTGGCAATACGGCTTTAATGCTATATAGAGAGCCAAAATAATTAACTGCCATCGAGGTTTCATGTGTTTCTAAAGGAAGTTCTTCAAAATAATTGGGAATTGCGATACCTGCCGAGGCAATTAAGATACTTGGCGTGCCTAACTGAAAAATCGCCAATTCAATAGCTTCGGTAATTTCTTGTTTTAGAGCCACATCAGCAGCTACAGTAATTATTCGTTGAGTTTTAGCAGTAACTTGCTCTATTTCTTGCTTGGCGGCTGCTAGCTTGAGGCGATCGCGAGCAATTAGGGTAATATTTGCCCCCTGCTGTGCTAGCAGTCGCGCCGTAGCTTTACCAATACCGCTAGAACCGCCAGTGACGATTGCGTGCTGCTCGTGATATTTCATAAACTATTTTAAATCGCTATTGATGTTAGAGAGAGATTGTTACTGAATCTAATGGCATTACCAAGTGATAACTGAGAAAAGTCTTAAAAAAGCGGTCGCGATTTAAAATTTAGTTTTGGTAGCAATTTGAATTACCTGCATCAAGTCTTTAATGCTGTTAATTTTGGCAGGTAAAAAACAGGGATATACATTTAAATCGGGAATTTGATTTGCTACCTCGCTGGTTTGAGAATCTAAAATTATTAAAGGTAGAGCTGCTAGTTCGGAAAATTGTTGTAAAGATTGTAAATATGCTTGAGGATTGGCAATTGCCGCACTATCGAGAACAATAGCGTCTAGCTGCCAGATACGCGCTAACGTTCTTGCCTGTTCTAAACCCTCAGCTTCAATAATTCGATAACGAACGTTCTGCCTGGAATCATCTCCCAATTGCGTTGTCCAGTCTCTTTCCGACCAGTATTTAAGGCTAAAATTTGCATTTTTCGATCTTAATGACTCGTCGATTGCTTCTGGTTCGGGATAGATACACAAAATAGTTATGTTTTTGGATACGTTAGGGGAAGTACAATGTTTGGCTGGTAGAACTCGAGCCAGAGTATCTCGATTGAATGGTTCGCAAATTAGACCCTGTACTTGACGAAAAGTCTGGCTATCGGTTGGTTTATTTAGTACTGTAGTCAGCAGAAAAATGGGAATATTTTGAGTCTGGCGATCGGATTTAAGCAAGGTCAGTAGATCTTTACTTTCGAGTAAAGAAGAATCAGGATTCATCAGGATATAGCTGGGCTGTAGCTGCCGAGCTTGCTGTAAAGCTTCAATGCCAGTACGAGCTACTACAGAATGATAGCCCAACTCCTGTATTGCCGAAGCTATTTTAGACAGGCGATGAAGCTGAGTTTCTAATATTACTACTATCTGTAAATCTTTGTAATTGGCTTGTAAACAATCATCTTCAGTATTTTGAGGCAAAAGTAAAGTAAATTCATTTCTACCGTTCGCTCTAAAAATTGCGCTGGCATCTCCACCATGAGCCTTAGCTAACTGTCGAGCAAAAAGCAGACTCAACTCACTTTGAGAGTCATCCCCAACCAATTCTCTAGAAGTTAGCGGTATTTGTGGCGATTCTCCAATACTAATTTGATTCCAAACTACAATCGAGAGCCAACCAGTCCAGGAATTAACTGTAATTCCTATACGTTCGGGCTGAGTTTTAATCGCCCATTCTAGCGAACGAGATACGATTTGAGTCAAAAACGAACGATCGACAAATACCGTTTGCGAATTAGGGGCGATCGATAACTCCAATTGAGGAGAAGACAAAAGCTCAAAGTTATCTCTAACTTCCAATTCGGTTGAAGTTTGTCGATATGTTTGTCGGCACAGAGTTTCCAGAGCAATTGGTTCGATGGTAAAGTTTTGCTTGCTGGTATTTAACTCTGTAAGCTTTAATAAATCGTTAACTATATCGAGTGACTGTTTGCCACTGCGATAGATTAGTTCGGCATAGTGGCTCTGTCGGGGATTGAGATTCCCTAATTTCTCGGCTTTGAGTAAGCTGGATAGTCCGATGATGCCCGTTAGGGGAGATTTTAACTCATGGCTGATATTAGCTAAAAATAGCTCGTGCAAACGACACCAATCAGCTTTTTGCCAAATATCTCTTAAATTTGGCTCGGTCTTTCCTTCAATAGCCAAAACCAGCCAGTATGGCTCTGCCGAATTAGTAATCTTTGCCTCAGCAAAATGTAGCGGTATTTTGACATAATACCAGTCATTTAAAAAGCTAATTTGTAGTTCAGAAGCTGCAAATATTGGAGAATTAAAAAGACAGTCTGCCCAGTCAGGCATATTTTTAGCTGTAACTTTTGTCCCTACTTTGAGGTTAGGAAAAAAGGTAGAAACTTCTCTTTGATTTTGGTTGGGCGCAAATTGCGCCTCATGCTCGATCTTTTGTTGTCCTATCCACCATCGAGCAATCTGGGAACTGCAATCTATTAACTGCTCTGAAACTACGTTAAAGTTTTGTTGCCATAAATGATTTTGGTATAAAATGTTGTCTTCACTACCCAAGAGCGTTAGAGGTAATCTTATATTATCAATGAGTTCAAATCTTGGTAGGCTTGTTTCGGTAGCAGTAGCTAGAGAATAATCGGTCTTCCAGAACAAATATTCAGAGAGTTTGCTAATATCTAGCATTCCCAAAAATTTTTTGCGATCGTCAACAATCGCATAGCCAAATTTCTGCCAGTCTAAATCTCTCTCGACAGCTGCATTATTTTCCCTAAGCTCTTGAGAAGCGTATTTTGAAGTACGTTGCTCTACCGATGCAGGTTCTTTACTGCAACTCTCGCGCGTATCGCCTCTTGAAAATTCACTGCGATCGCGGCAGAATAATCTGTCGCTCGAACCGCTTAAAAATTCTGCAATAGTTATCCTGGAATGGAGAACTTTTACAGGTTGAAGTACAGATTTTAAATTGGTAGTCGCCATTAAAGCTGCTCTGGGGTCAAGCTGTTTTTGAGAACCAATCGAAGTAGGAATACGACGATTATACTGATGATCGACAAATAGAGACAGCAGACGATGCGCCGTAACAATTCCCAGAGGAAATTGTTGGCGGTTTACTATGGCAACACTTCCGTCTTTACTACTTTGTGAAGCATTAAGTATTGTTTCCAAAGCACATCCATGTTGGCATATGGGAATTGAACTAGTAATAAATTCTTCAATGCTGGTTTGATGAGAGCTAAACATGGAATTATAAAAAATTACTTCAACAGCGATTTGGGTGACAGCAATAATGTAGTAAAATTTTTTAGTCGCAGGATGTTTTTAACTATCCTCTTCAATTCTTTCTTTCTTCTCGCTAAAAAAGTCTTATTCTGCTTTAAGCCAAAATAAATAATCGATCGAGCTATATTTGAAGGAGGTAATCCTAAACTGAGAAGAGAGTGAACCCGAATTAGTATTTAAAAGTATATCTAAAAAGAAATATCCGTGACATTTTTATCGCTGTTTTTCAGCCTAGCAATATTTGCTTCGCAATTGCAAAGCTTCTTGTTCGGATTGGAAAAATTTTTTTGGGGCTTCTATTGTAGCCAGTTAAACTTTTCAGTTAACCTCTTAGAAATGCCTGGGGAAAATACCAACATTTTTTTTTAATGTCATATAGCCCTTATTGCAATGGAAAAGCCATAAAGCTTTACTTACGCCAAAGCACTTTACTACTTATATATATATATCGGCTTGTTTTTTCAGTTACTCGAACGACCGCTATTATCTCAAAATTCAGTTATTTTTTACTGCTATTCCTTACAAATAATTACAATTCTCCGAAAGACGTAATAAATGTTAGTTTTTTAACATGGGGTTTCAAGTGGTAGCTTCCCTTAAAAGTAAAGTATTTCGTTGCGTCAAAATTATTGAACTGGTTTTACGATGTCCGATAAGAGAAACAAAACTTTTAATAAATATTCTAAACTTCATGTTTGTCTTTTTCCTGCTAAAAAATCTCTAATCGAGTCTTTAGCAGAATTACTATTAGACAATGATTGCTTCAAAACAACAGTATTAAACTCATGTGAAGATTTGATTGACTTTGTCGAGCGCGAAGGAGAACATATAGATTGTTTAATTTTGTTGCGCGAAGCAGCCTTCAATCATACCATAGAACGATTGACTCGACTAAACATAATCTTGCCTATTGTAATTATTGAAAATACTAAAGATATTGGTGAAAATGGCGGTAATTTAGGCAAGTTGAAGTTTAATTACTATCATAGTGCTGAAGTGAGGCTATATCCCATTCAAATCGAACAAATCAATTCTTTTATCAATTTGGCAATTAGCCGATTTTTGCACTTAACCCCCAGCTGTTCTTTGAGCGATCGCTCGATTGTCTCTAACAACGATCGCGAAAACGATAAGAGTGACAGACTGCTAGAACAGCAGCGACGCTTGACCGAAAAATTAAAAGAAAGATTGGGTTATTTGGGAGTGTACTACAAGCGCAATTCTAAAAACTTTTATCGTCATCTTTCAGAGAGTGAAAAAGAAACATTGCTGCAGAAATTAGTAGCCGAATACAGCAAAATTATTCTCAGTTATTTTTCAAATGATTCTAAAGTAGATCGATATATTGATGAATTTGTAAATCGTGCTTTTCTAGCCGATATTTCTGTGTCGCAAATTTTAGAAATACATATGGAAATAGTAGATGAATTATCTCAACAGTTAAAAGCAGAAGGCAGAAACGAAGAAATTTTACTTGACTATCGTTTGGCTTTAATCGATACAATTGCTAATTTATGTGAAATGTATCGTCGCTCTATTCCTAGAGAAGACGTGGCTTTAGAATTACTGTTTGGAGTAGAATAAAAACTAGATAATTTTAAAAATAATAGCATTCTTAAGAAAATTTTTATATTTATCGCTTTAATTCAATTGACCAAATTGTTATTTAATGCTGTGAACAAATTAGGGAAAACTTACGTTTTAAAGTTATACGTTGCAGGTAATACACCCAATTCAATTAGAGCCTTAAAAACCCTAAAGCATATCTTAGAAAAAGATTTTCAAGGAGTTTATGCTCTAAAAGTAATTGATGTTTTAAAAAGCCCGCAGTTAGCAGAAGAAGATAAAATCATGGCTACTCCTACTCTCTCAAAAGTTTTGCCCCCACCAGTACGAAAAATTATTGGCGATCTTTCCGACCGAGAAAAGGTTTTAATTGGATTAGATTTGTTGTATCAAGAAATGTGCGATCGCGAAGGGCAAATTTAATTGCCCTTAAAAATTATTTACCTATTTGCGATTGTCATTAGAGCAACTATCGCGATCGCGCTTACAAAGGCTGTGTTATTCGCTGTTACTGTCAGGAGCGATCGCTTTTAAGATAGAACAGTTTGTTAATAAAATATTTTTGTTTTGTAAAACTATAAATGAATCAGGAAAATCTCAACCAATTACAGCCAAAAGATTTTACCGACAGAGGGGTTCGGAAAAACCGAACTATGATTGAAGGATTTGATGAAATTACTCATGGTGGACTGCCTATGGGTAGAACTACCCTGGTTAGCGGTACGTCTGGTACGGGAAAAACTTTATTTGCCGTGCAGTTTCTGTATCATGGCATCAAATATTTTGATAGACCGGGTGTGTTAGTAACTTTTGAAGAATCACCTCAAGACATTATTAAAAATGCCTATAGTTTTGGTTGGGATTTACAGTCTTTAATCGATCGCGGACAGTTGTTTATTCTCGATGCTTCTCCCGATCCTGAAGGGCAAGAAGTAGTAGGAAATTTCGATCTTTCAGCGTTGATCGAGCGAATTCAATACGCAATAAACAAATACAAAGCCAAATTTGTTTCTATCGATTCGGTTACTGCTGTATTTCAGCAATACGATGCCGTTCCAGTAGTTAGAAAAGAAATTTTTCGCCTCGTAGCGCGACTCAAAAAGTTGGATGTTACATCAGTAGTAACTACTGAGAGATTAGAAGAATATGGTGCCAATGCTCGTTTTGGTGTAGAAGAGTTTGTCTCTGATAACGTCATTATTATTCGTAACGTTTTAGAAGGAGAGCGACGGCGGCGCACTATTGAGGTTCTTAAGTTTCGAGGTACCACTCACATGAAGGGAGAATATCCCTTTACGATCACCAATGATGGGATTAATATTTTTCCTCTTGGTGCCATGCAGCTTACTCAACGCTCGTCCAATGTGCGGATTTCTTCTGGTATTAAAAGCCTGGACGAACTATGTGGAGGTGGCTTTTTTAAAGATTCAATTATTTTGGCTACTGGCGCGACAGGTACGGGTAAAACTCTATTAGTTAGCAAGTTTTTGGAAGAAGCCTGTCAGCAAGGTGAAAGAGCGGTTTTATTTGCCTACGAAGAATCGCGAGCGCAACTGTCGCGGAATGCTCGTTCCTGGGGAATTGATTTTGAAACTTTGGAAAAAAAAGGATTGCTCAAGCTGCTGTGTTCCTATCCCGAATCAACAGGTTTAGAAGACCATTTACAAATAATCAAATCAGAAATTACCGATTTCAAACCATCTCGTATTGCGATCGATTCTCTATCAGCTTTAGCTAGAGGAGTAACTAATAATGCTTTTCGCCAGTTTGTGATTGGCGTTACCGGCTACGCCAAACAAGAAGAAATTACGGGCTTTTTTACCAATACTACCGACCGCTTTCTGGGTTCTAATTCGATTACCGAATCTCATATATCTACTATTACCGATACGATTTTGCTGTTGCAGTATGTAGAAATTCGTGGCGAAATGTCGCGAGCGGTTAACGTTTTTAAAATGCGTGGTTCGTGGCACGATAAAGGTATTAGAGAATATACAATTGATGCCAATGCGCCTGAAATTCCCTATATAAAAGAATCTTTCCGCAATTATGAAAATATTCTCAGCGGTTCTCCTTCCCGTTCTTCAATAGATGAGAAAAGCGAAATTTCTCGGATCGCTCGTAGCGTTAAAGATAAGATAACTGAATAAATGAGCGATTTTTTAACGAGGATTGGAACCTATCTGCGGCAAGCGATCTCGCCTCAAGCCTGCACTATAGATAGAGATTCGCAATCGCTACATAAAGCACTACTGCAAATGGGAGAGCGATCGCTTTTGGCGTTAAGAGTTCCCCAACACTTGGGGGGAATGGGGTTATCCGAAACTAGTTTTCGTCGCTTTCAAATGCTAATGGCGCGATATTCTGGAGCCTTAACTTTTTTACAAACCCAGCATCAAAGCGCGGCGATGCGACTGGCAAAGAGTCAGAACCAAGTGGTGCAACAGCAGTATCTATCGGACATGGCAACGGGCAAAATTTTGATTGGCGTAGGTTATTCACATTTACGCCGTGTGGGTAAACCGATGGTAACGGCGACAGAAACAGCAGCAGGATACTTATTAAATGGTAAAGTACCCTGGATTACTGGCTATGGCTGCTTCGATCTGTTTATTATCGGTGGGGTTTTAGCAGACGGTAGAGAACTGTATGGTATAGTTCCTTTCGTTAATCTCCAACAAGAAACTGGAGGGAAACTGACTTTTAGTCAACCCATGCAACTAATTGCGGCAACCGCTACCAATACCGTTAGTGCCGAGTTGAATAATTGGTTGATGAAGCGCGAGCGCTTAGTAACTATTAATCCTCCTGGTTCGATTCACCTCAGCAGCCGTCAAAACATATTAAATCATGGCTTTTATGCTTTAGGATGTGCCTATGCAGGGTTAGATCTTCTAAAGCGTATTGGGGAACGGAAACAGCTTGATTTTATTAGCGAAACTTGGCAGACTCTGTCGGAACGAGTAGCTGAATGCGATCGCGGTTTGTTTGCCGCAATATCGGATAAAGACATAACTTACTCAGAGAAACTTCAGCTTCGTATTCAGGCGATCGCTCTAGCCTCTCGCTGTAGCCACGCTGCCGTTATTGCTGCTGGCGGCGCGGCTAATTATCTAGATTCTGATGTAGGAAGAGTTTATCGCGAAGCTTTGTTGTTTAGCGTTTCGGGACAAACTAAAGACGTTATGGAAGCGAGTTTGAAAAACATAATTTAGCCATTGCGATCGCTTTCTACTGAAATGACATCGTGAAAGTGAGTGTAATCAATATAGCGGCTTCCTTGAGGTGTATGATGAAAAATGTCTGCAAAGCGATGCTGCCAAAAAATGTCACTAGCAGCATAAGAGTAAGAAGCATGAAGTGCGCGATCTACAGTTTTGTCAATACCACTCAAAGAAACTATTAACATCGCTCTAGTTTTGGTTAAAGATTCTGGTGTAGCCTGCCAGAGAGGACTATGTTCGTCAATTTGATGCATTACCGTCCAGCTTAAAGTAAAGCTAGGGGTTCGATTGTGTAACAGCTTTAGAAGATAAAAGCGTCGCATATATTCTCCTTCAATGCTAATTTCGTCTCGCATTAAATACACTCGAATTTCAGCTTCAATAATTTGGTTGCGACGCTGATTTGCCGTTCTTAGCATCAAAGTAGAAACGCCATCATGATTATAAATAGTTGCTGCGCGACTAAACACTACTCTGGCTGTTGGCTGAGAGAACTTGGTAAAAGCCAAACCTGTCAATAAAGCAATTCCTAAAGTCCCTATCAATGCCTCTGTAGTGACTAAAGTATCGGCAAAAGTGGTAGTAGGATACATATTTCCATAGCCAATAGAACTTAAAGTTTGTACGCTAAAGAAAAAAGCATCGCTAAAAGAACCAGAAGTAGCGTTTTCAATACAATCTCCTCCCAATAAGTAAGCAAAAGCAAAAGCGGTATTAACGGCTACATAAAATAAAGCCATCAACAGCAAAAAACCCATCCAGGGAATTGTTAAGAGCAAATAGTATGGTTCTTGCCAATAGGTATGCCAAGTATCTACACCAGGAATCTCAAAACGTCCATCTCGAAACTTAATCCACAGTTTGGCAGAATTGCGATTGGCTTTTTTTTGAGTCAAATTCAATCATTCTCCATAATTAAGTAAAAGTAGCCCAAAAACAGTTTTATATAGTGATTATTTTAGCGATCGCTCGATCTTTGATAATTAAAAGACATAAAAGTTATGTCAGCAGTTGTTTAGTTTTAGCTGCGCGATTTTCTTAATTTCTATACTCACAACATTTACTGCGATCGATTCAATCTAAGCGAGGGATGGTATTAATTAGTTAATTGCCGTAGAGTGAAACCCCTTGATTTAATAATTTTTATGCTTCTAATTTTATCCCCCTCCAAGACTTTAGATTTTGAAATGCCCTCACCTACTTCGGCTACCAGCGAACTTGATTTTTATTCTCAAACCCAGAAACTGGTGAAAGCGTTGGGAAAGATTTCTAAACAAGAACTTTCCAACCTCATGGGTATTAGCGATAAGTTAGGCAAGCTAAATGCAGAACGCTATCAAAACTTTTCCCAAGCAGCCACCAAACAAGCAATGTTTGCTTTTAAGGGGGATGTATATGAAGGTTTACAGGCTATAAATTTCTCAGATGAGGATATTACTTATGCTCAAAAACATCTGCGTATTCTCTCTGGATTATACGGATTATTAAAACCACTAGATGCGATCGCACCATATCGCTTAGAGATGGGTACTCGCTTATCACAGAACCCTTCACTTAGCAAAAGTCTACCAGAAACACTTTATCAATTTTGGGAAGATGGTATTACCGAAGCCTTAAATCGAGATCTACAACAGACAAAAAGCCAAATTGTCCTCAATCTTGCCTCGCAAGAGTACGCTAAGGCGTTGAATCTTAAAATTCTCTCAGCCAAGTTTATCAGTCCCGTTTTTAAAGACTGGAAAAACGATAAGTATAAAGTGATTAGCTTCTATGCTAAAAAAGCCAGAGGCATAATGGCTCGCTATATAATTCAAAATCGAATTACCAATCTGGCTGGCATTAAAAAATTTACGGAAGCAGGATATATTTACAACGAGGAGCTTTCAACTGAGAAAAAACCAGTTTTTACTCGGAAATTATAAACTATCTTCTCTCAAAAACGCGATTCAATATTAAGTAATTAAATTTTGTTATCCAAGTTTTGGTAAATACTATAAACTTTTACGTTTAATTCATGAAGAATTAAATTTTTTTCTGGTTTCATGGCTAGCTTGTTGGCGACTCGAATCGATCGCAAATTTTCTGGTTGAATTAGGCAAATCAGGCGATTTAGCTTTAGTTGCTGCCAGGCGTAGTTGCGTACTGCTGTAGCTGCTTCAGTAGCCAATCCCTTATTCCAATAGGCTGTAGCTAAACGATAGCCTAGTTCTATTTCTGTTATTTCTTCAAAGTACCAGACTAATAAACCACAATAGCCAATCAATTGCTTTGTTTCTTTTTCGGTAACTGCATACAAACCAAAACCATATTTTTGATAGCTAGACAGTATCCAAGCAATAAATTCTTGAGTTTGCGATCGCGTTTTGGTTCCCGAAATCGAATATTGCATTACTTTAGGGTCGCTGAGAATGGCTGTTAGCGCGTCGGTATCGTCTGGTGTAAAGTATCTTAAAATTAATCTTGGGGTTTCTATAGCGATCGCCATTTATCGAAAGTGTTTCTGTCGTTATAAATTTTGTCTGTTTGAATTTATATAATGTCGAGAAGTCTATGATAAAAATAATTACTATTTTTCGTGAATAGATAAAAGTAAGAAGTAAAGAAGTAAAAATTATGTCCGAGCAACAAAAACTGCTATTAGTAGACGATGAACCAGGTGTTAGAGAGTCCGTACAGGCATATTTAGAAGATAACGAAGATTGGACGGTAGAAGCGGTGAGTAATGCTGATGAAGCCTGGGAAAAAATCGAAGCTGAAACTCCCGATCTAATTATTTCCGATATTATGATGCCTAAAGTTGACGGGTATCAATTTTTGCAAAAGCTGAGAGAAGACCCACGCTATCAAGCAATTCCAGTAGTTTTTTTGACCGCTAGAGGTATGACGAGCGATCGCATTCAGGGCTATGAAACTGGTGTCGATGCTTACTTACCCAAGCCTTTCGATCCTGAAGAATTAGAAGCAATTGTCAGAAATTTATTAGCCAGACATCGAGCCGCCGCTGCTGACAGCAACGGTGATGGTACGGAACTTGAAAAAATTGCCAGAGAATTAGAAGCCATTAAAGGTAAGCTCGACGAAAGATTGGGTGAGGGTACTGGAGGAATTGCTACTACACCACCGCCAATTAATATCGATCTAACTCCCAGAGAACAAAGCGTGTTAGACTTAGTGGCTCGCGGTTTGATGAATAAAGAAATTGCTAAAGAGTTGAGTACTAGCGTTAGAAACGTAGAAAAATACGTCAGTCGCTTGTTTGGTAAAACTGGCACTAATAGCCGTACCGAACTAGTTCGCTTTGCTCTGCAACATGGTTTGACTGAATAAATTGGTAGATATTATAGGAAACAATAGAAGCACTTTACCAATCTAAATTAGTAAACAATAATAATTACAATAATAAATAATTTTACTTTCGGTGTATTTATGACTAGTTATTTAGGTGCATTCTTACCCCCAATAGCTTTTGATAGCTTATTTTCGACACAAGGTATCATGGTGATGCTGTTGGTAGCTTATGCAGGGGCGATGTGGATGTTTTTAACCAGTGCGCCCAAAGTTTATACAGTTATGGTTTCTGACCTGCGAGGGGCGCAAGAGTTTTATGAAGGGTTATTGAGCTTGCCTGCTGCTGATGTTCCCCTCCACTATTATTACAACTACGAGCAGGCAATGGGTGCTGGAGGACTAGACCCTTTATATATGTCTACTACCGCTGGAAGTACTAGTCCCGTCGGTAGCGATGGTCTGTGGTATCAACTCAAAAAAAATACTCAGCTTCACGTTATTTCTGGAGCGAGTACTGGCTATAAAGAGCGTCAGCGTCATGTCTGTTTCGATCGCGACTGTTTGGAAGACTTATTATTAAAAATTCAGTCTCGCCGCTTAAAATATAAAATTAGACGCGATCGCCCATTGAATTTTTTGGTTAAAGATATTGACAATCGCACTATAGAAATAGCAGAAGTTTCTAACTAAGATTTGTTAAATACCAAAAAATGCTGTTCGGGCAAAAATTCTTTGGTTTGTTGCCATTGCAAACCGACAGCTTTCATTTCTTTTTTGACTTGTTTTTCGCTCATCTTATGCAGGGGTTTGATGAGAACAAAGGGGTTTTCTTGGCGGTATTCTACCAAAACTACTCTACCTTGAGGTTTGAGTGCTTTAACCAGCCCTTTCATCATTTCTCTAGGGTATTCAAATTCATGATAGGCATCTACCATAAAAGCCAGGTCAATACTGTCTTGGGGTAAGTTAGGATCGTCTACCTCTCCTAAAACCGCTTCAACATTTTCAATCTTATTTGCTGCTTTAGAATCATTAAGCGCGTCGAGCATTTCAGGCTGAACATCGACAGCATAAACTTTACCCTGGGGTATTTCTCTAGCGATACGAAAGCTAAAGTAACCCGTTCCCGCACCGAGATCGGCAACTATATCATCAGGTTTCAATTCTAATTCGGCTACCGTTTGCTGGGGTCTTTCTTCTCTTTCTCGACTCGGTCTTTCCAACCAGTCCTTTGCCTGATGTCCCATAACTTTAGCAATTTCTCGACCAAGATAAAATTTACCAATACCATCGGGGTTATGAATGGCTTTTTCTCGGTAGTAAGAGTTAGTATTATTATCTTGGGCTGAAGCAACTGGCGTATAGGTAAAGTTAATTAAAACTAATAAGACTACAGATAGGGTGAGAGAAATCGCAATAAAATATTTTTTCATCAAGAAATAAAAGACACTATTTTTTAGTACTAGTCCGAAGTAACCTCATCGGCAAAACTTTGGATAGGTTGAAAGTGAAAAGCACCTGCCACCGAACCCCATACTAGTTCGTCTGTTTCAGGGTCGCGTCCGCGATCTAAACTAATTAACTTTTCTGGAGTAACTTCAAAGCTATTAACTAAATAAGTCATTCTGCCATTACGTTCGACCATACAGTTTTTTCCTGGCTGGATTTCTCCTTTAAAGCTGTTGCCAGTCCAGTCCACATCCATATCGCAGCCCTGCATTTTTTCAATTACGTCGGCAGTGAGATTTTGCAGCTTTTGGCGATCGCGCGAGGCACCATAAAATTTTTCTGCGTCCTTAACTTTATAGTTTTCTAGTTGGATGCGGTCTTCTACCAAACTAAACTTTAATACTCGCAGTCGGTAGGGGAGATGGAGGGCAAAATCATAAGCCTGTTCTAAAAACAAACTTTTGCCGTCTAGTAAATCGTCTGGAAGGGGGCGCATACAAACGCGAATATGAGCATAAAATGGAGGATTGGCGTAAGCCTGTTCTTGATTGCTAAAGTCTGCTGCCATCCAGCGTACTAAGGTAGTTATATCTTGAGAATGTGTCATGAAAAAAAAGTAGAAAATAAAAAGTTTTTTAGGCTATAAAAAATTATGAAGTATTAAGAATGGAGTCACGTGGCAGGTTAGATAAAGAGACAAATTTCTCTTACTCTCTCCATCTTCTCTGCTTCCCATACTCTACTTCTACGATCCATTAACTAGACGAAATAGCAAAAATTGGGTTATTTGTTCTTCATTAAAATTGTCATCGCTTACTAATAATAAACTTTGACTGCCATCTGGTAAGCGCGGACCTAATGTCATTCCTTCGAGATTATCTAGATAAATACCTAATTCACTAAGATCGAACAGTAATTTCTTTTTTAATGGTTTGATTTGTCCTAGTTGTCCTTTGAGACTAGCTACATTAGTAATATCAGTAGCGTCACCTACAACTACCTGAAAAATTTTTGCTCCTACTCCAGTAAAGCCAAAAGTTCTTTCCAAACTAAGAAATTTTCCTTCTAAATCTAAAGCTACTAGTTCGGTTAGTCCGTTAGCAATTACCTCTGGAGGTGCTGGTTCTAACAAATAAAGATGTTCGGCTAAAAGTACGGGCTTGCTAAACGAATCGATAGAGTAGTGCAGAAAACGAATTCTCGTCTCGACATCGGCAGAATCAGCTTTATCTTGAGTTAATGCTGACTCCGTAGCTACAAACAGACGAAAAGGATCGTCCGATAATAAACCGCTTTGGCTTAAAGTCAAAGATTCAAAAGCTAGATTTTCTTGTATTCCTTTTGGTTCAGTCCCACTGCTATCTGGTAAATAACGTTGGGGAATAGTTGCGTCTAATTTTTTTGTACCTGTTTCAAGGTCAAATTCGGCGATAAAAGGAGCGACATTTAACTTGGGATCTCCTTCACTACTAACAAATACCGTTTTTCTAGGAGACAGACCGATGCCTTCAGCATCAATAGTACCTTGAGCATAAGTGTTGCCGTTTGCGTCACGTAGAAAAGTTACGTTTTTGACTTCTAAGCTATTTATTTTAATTCCCGTATTGTTATCCGATTTTAAATCTAGTTTTAAAGTATAAAAACGAGCGGGAGCGCGTTGGCTGCGATCGTCTGAAATAGCATAGAACAAACCCAAATTGCGGTCGTAAGCAATCGCCGAAAGACCTCCGACTGGCGTATCTTCATAAATAGTTTTGGGGAGTTCGTACTTATCGAGAAATTCTAATGATAAATCGGTAAAAATTCTCTCTGATGCTGCCAATCGTTTTGGTGGAGTACAGCCCGTTAGAGAAAAGCATAAAACCAAACCAATCAGCACAGTAGCAAAGCTTTTAAGCAAGAAAAACAATTTTCGCTCGATTTTATTGAAAGTCTCTTTTGGGAAAAATATAGTTGAGAGATAATTTTTATTAAGGCAGATTACTGTTGCCTGATGGCTTGTAGATAGAATTTTTCTAGATAATTGCAGTTGGCGATCGCTCACGGCTATTTTCTTCTGCTAGAAACATACAGTTTAATGTAGCAGTCTTCGATTCTAGAAACATAATTTATTTGGCAGGGGTAGTGTTTAGTAATTCCAGGTTTATAAAGTTTAATAAATTAACCGCAGTCTTATCGGTCTTGTTAACGGTCGCTATTGCTGAAACTACAGTGTTTACTACCATCGCCAGCAGTAATAATCTTCACCCTTTAGAAGTTACTCAACCAGATCCTTTATTACCGCCAGCTTCAAGCGATCGCCCCCTGTCTGACTTTGAAATCAGTCGGATCGAACGCGAAATAGAAAGAATCGATCGACAAGCTAAAGCTCGATTAGCGACAGGAAACGTCGAAGGGGCATTTACTCTTTGGTATAGAGAGTTAAGATTACAGCGAGCAGTTGGTAACTTAGCCGAGGTATCTGCTTTAGGTAGAATTGGCAGTATCGCCTGGCAACAAAATCGCGGTTTCGATCTTAGAGCGATGTCCAAAAGATTGACAGAAATTCACACTGCTGCCGCTGCCAAAAATAATCTTACAACCGCACTTTTGCAGGAGTTAGGTACAGCCTATCGAAAAATTCGCTATCTCGATCGCGCTATCGATATCTATCGGCAAATGGTCGAGCGTGTCGGAGCGACAGAAGATTTAAAATCGGAACGAGAGTATTTAGAGATTTTAGGCACACTCTATTTAGATTTATTTAATTATGCTGAAGCTGCCAAAGTATATGAAGAATTGTTAGCCAAATTTAACTCTAAGCGTTCTCCCGATCTTGCCGACAACGAAGCTGTTTATCTAAATAAACTAGCGACAATTTACGATCGTAATAAGCAACTCAATAGAGCGATCGCTGTTAAAAAGCGTCTGGCAGAAAAATACACACGGGAACAAAACATCAAAGAACTTGCCGCGATCGAGCTAGACATCGCCAGAGACTACAAAGAATTAAATAGCCCAAAAAAAGCGATAAATTATTATCGTCAAGCATATAGTTTGGCTGCCAATACACAGCAGTTGGCTCTAGCTACAGAAGCACTGTCAGCATTAGCTTTACTCTATCAACAGCAAGAGCAAATAAACAAAGCGATCGCTACTTATCAACAACAAATTAAACTCCAACAGCAAGCTTACGATTATTATGGCTGGATGGAGACTTGCGATCGCCTGGGCAAGATCTATCGAGATTTAAATGACTACGACCGAGCTAAATTTTTTTATCAGCAAGGTTTGAAATTAGCTTTATCTCTAAACTATCGCGTCAATTATTTTACTAACCAGATAGAACAAATAAAAAGATAATAAATTTAGTTTCAATCTGTTGCTACCATTTTAAAAATATCAGCAAGCCGCTCGACTTAGTTTAAAACTCTAAAATATAAATACGAGTATACTAAACTTAACGCTATGAAGCGACGACAAATAACAACATTTGTTTTATTAACCTCATTAACTTTCTTAACTTCTTGTAAAGCATTCAGCAGTTCTCCAGATTTAGCACAAACTACTTCTAACCAACTCGTTTCTACTAAGAAGATTACGACCGAACCACTACAGCCCAAACCAATTAAAATCACGCCAGATGAACTACCAGAACCTTATGCTACTAATAGTGCTTCTGCCAGTCCTCAAGTAATTTCCATTCCAGATAATCCAACATTAAACGTTCCTGAAGGATTTGAAATTAATATTTTTGCCGACAATTTAGATAGTCCTCGTTGGTTGAGTCTTACTCCTAATGGAAATGTTTTGGTAGCTCAAAGTAAAGCCAATAAAATTACGCTATTGCGCGATGAAGACAGCGATGGATTTGCCGAAAATAAACAAATATTTGCCGATACTAGCAATGGTTTAGATTTACCTTTTGGCATGGCATTCGCCAACAATTATTTCTTTTTAGGGAATCAAAATGAAGTGCGCCGCTATGTTTTCGATCCGAACAACGAGCAAATTACGGGTAAAGGAGAACACATAGCCAAGCTTCCTGGCGGTGGCTACAATCAGCACTGGACGAGAAATATAGTAGTTTCTCCCAATGGGCAAAAACTTTATGTTTCCATTGGTTCGCGTTCTAATGCCAGTACGGAACCATTACCGAGAGCCTCGGTACAAATAATGAATCTCGATGGTTCGCAGCAAGAAACATTTGCATATGGCTTGCGGAATCCTGTCGGACTCGATTTTCATCCTGTTACTAAAGAACTTTATGCCACCGTCAATGAAAGAGATAAATTAGGCGATAATCTCGTTCCCGATTATTTTACCAAGTTAGAAAAAGAAGAATTTTACGGCTGGCCTTATGCTTATTTGAAGCCCAATTTACTCGATCCGCGTCATTTGCAAGGAGGAAAAAGTACCAATCCAGAGTTAGCAGCCAAAACTCAAACTCCCGATGTTTTGTTTCAGTCTCATTCTGCCGCTTTAGGTTTACAATTCTACGACAAAGAAACTTTTCCTGCTGAATATCATAACGGTGCTTTTGTCGCTTTTCGGGGTTCTTGGAATCGCCAGAGAGGAACTGGTTATAAACTTGTTTTTATTCCTTTTAGTAAAGGACAACCTCAAGGCTACTATCAAGATTTTGTCACGGGTTTTTTAACCGAACCCAGCGTACCCACAACTTGGGGTCGTCCTGTAGGTTTATTGGTTTTACCAGATGGTAGCTTGCTGTTTACAGAAGAATCTAACGGTCGTATTTATCGCGTTCGATATTCTGGTTGAGTTAGTTTCCAACCTCCAGGGGTATGTAGATTATAATTATCAATTTTAAAAAAACTCTAAATAAATTGGTGTTTTTTCAATCTCAGAGTCTAGCTTTTTGGGTGTTGCTGTATAGAGGTGCGTTTTTATCATGTTCGCGATTGAATAGATAAACTAAAAAGCTAACAGCTACAAACACATTACTTTTTAATTTCGTGCTATAGATTGGCAACGCCGCTTTTGGCAGCAGCGAAGCATAAAGTTTTCTCCAACAACTGAGTTTGGGGGTTACTTAATAGTATTTGCTGAAATATCTATGCTCTGACCTGAATCAAAACTTCTAAACTTAAGCAAGAATTACTATATATTAGACTTCTAGTATGGATAGTCAAGCTACTTTTGGTGTAGTCGGTTTTCTAGAGCAGTATTTAACTTTACTTTTATTAAATATCTTACTTCTGCTAGAAGCATAGATTTTTGTAGTCAAATATTGCTAAAGTTTATTATGTATATAATTTATTCGAGTTTGAACGACAAATTAAAATATCATAAAATTGTTTTGGGATTTATTAAAAATATTATGATAATCCTCAAAAAAGTTGTGACATTTTAGGGAATTAACGGTATATTTTTTATAATGTAAATTATAATTGAACAATTCTGTTCTCAATTAAGTGGAAAATTAAGGAAAGATTTAGAAATTATGAGTGAAACGGCAATCGCTGCTCTAACAGGAAAAGCATTACTTCAAAAAGTCAAAGAGCTATCCCATTTACCAAGAAGAGAAACAGCAAAACGATGTGGATATTACACTACTACAAAAGACAACCAAGTTCGTGTAAATTTAACCGATTTTTATGATGCAGTGCTGGCTGCAAAAGGTGTTCCTCTCGATCCTGAAGGTGCAAAAGATGGTAGAGGACGCGAACCCACATATCGTGTAAGCGTTCACAAAAATGGACAAATAGTTATTGGTTCTACCTATACTCAAGCTATGGGTTTGAAAGAAGGAGATAAATTTGAAATTAAGTTAGGTTATAAACACATTCATCTCAAACAAATTGACGGCGATGAAAACGGAGTTTTAGAAAATTAATCTGCGATTGAGAGATTATTTGTCATAAATCGCCCTGGTTAGTAAGGGCGATAGTGTTCTATTTAAACAGTTTTGATGTTTGCTACATCTCTGTCAAAAGTAGCTTTTTTCTTTATTGCCTGGGCTATTATTTGGTTGCCAATTGGCGTGTTAGTTTCGCGAAAAATCCAATGCCTGCCCAATCGCTCTCTAACCACAAATCAAAAGTTAATTCTCCTGGCAACTCTTTATCCGATCGCGCCTTTAATTCTTTGGTGGCAAACCAGATTTGAGGGACTATCTTTTTTAGATTTTGGTTTAGACTGGCAATTGAGCTTGGCAGCATCTTTTAGCTGGGGCTTAATGATTAGTTTAGCCGAGTTAGCAATAGTTTTTGGTGTTGAATTCAAATTGGATTTAATCAAATGGCATTGGCAAAATTGGCAGTTTTTACGGGCTTTATTTTTGCCAATTTTTGGATTGAGTTTGGCAATAAGTTTTGTTGAAGAACTAGTTTTTCGCGGTTATGTAATTAGAGAATTAACCATAGATTTGCCCTACTGGTTGGCTGCCACCATAGCAAGCATTATTTTTGCTCTGTTGCATTTAGTTTGGGAAAGAAAACAAACTATTCCCCAGCTACCTGGTTTGTGGTTAATGGGAATGGTTTTAACAGTTGCCAAAATTGTAGATGGCGGTAGTATTGGTTTGGCTTGGGGACTTCATACGGGCTGGATTTGTGGCTTGACCTGTATTGACTCGGCTCAATTGCTGACTTATAAACAAGAAATAGTTTGGATAACAGGTGTAGACCGACAGCCTCTAGCAGGTATTGCAGGTATTATGTGTTTGCTTGCTACTCCTGTCATACTGTGGATACCAAATGCTATTACAGATGCAGTTATGCAATTGCTAAATTGAAATAAATGCACAGATATATCGTCTCTGAGATTGGAGTAAATTCTGCGAGTCAAGATTTAAAAATTATTACTTCTAGTAAGGCGATCGCTAATTACTTAAAAGTACCGCACTGTAGCTTAGAAAGCCTGGCTCAAAATGTAGTACGCCGTCAGGGATGGAATATAGCTTCAGCTTTACTCAGTCGCCGTTGGCTACAAGATGCAGTGAGAGAAATCGTAGGAACTCACGATGTTACTGGTACGGCGCGAGCTTTTTTAACTCCGATTCGCGAATTGTTTCATAGCGGCAGCGATCTAAAAGTGTTACAGCAAAATTCATCGCCAAAAATTCAGCAGTTGGCTAATTTGGCACTAGCCTATCAACAACGTCTGCGGAGTCAAAATTATCTCGATCCTGCCGAGGTCTTTTGGCACGGTGGGGGAACTCCCGCTGCCTATTTATTTTATGGTTACTTAATTCCTGCTAGAGATGAATTGGCATTTATCGATACAGTTGCAGGAGACGGCAGTATTATAGTCTTGCCTGCTGAAAGTAGAGCGATCGCCTGGCTACAAGATTGGGGTTGGGTGTTAGGTAATGGGGTAAAATCAACTTTAGCAGCTAGTTCTCTAGTTTCTCCTCATATAAATCCTAAAAATCTGCCAGAAAACAAAACTTTGCATTCATATTCCAATTTAGATGCCGAAGTACGAGGAGTTTTAACTCAGGTCAAAGCATTGCTAAATGAGGGAGTAAAAGCTAAAGATATCGTTTTAGTAGCTAGAGATGAAAGGCTGTATGGCGAAACACTCATTGACATTGCCTGGGAATATCAGCTACCGATCCGAGTTTGGTATGAAGTTGCCTTAGAAGCTACTCGCGTCGGTGCCTGGTTAAAGCTGCTAATGGAGGTAATAGAAACCGAATTTGCTTTTGAAGCTACCGCTAAACTACTCTTTCATCCTTTAGTAAAGCAAATGTCTGCAGAAGTTTGGGAACGAGCTAGAACTACGCATCCGCAAAGTTTTAAAGGCTGGCAAGAGTTAGGATTAGATTTAAATCTATTAAACTTTCCACAAACTAGCAGTCGTAAAGATTGGATCGGGCGACTGCTAGAAATATTTTCTAGCTGGGAAATTTTAGAAAATAGTAAGAAATGGGCGCGAGAGATTCTGGCTTTTTATCGGGTTAAAGAAGCTTTACAGGAATTAACCAAACCAGAATTAGCGACTGTCAGCAAACAAACTTTTATTCGCGACATTAAAGAAACATTGGCTTTATTATGTGTACCCGCACAGCCTGGTAGAGGGGGAGTAGAATTACACGCACCTACATCTTTATACGGTACTAAGTATAAATATGTTTTTGTGTTGGGTATGGCTGAAGGTATGTTTCCTCAGTCTCTTAGTGACGATCCTAGACTGGATTTTTGCGATCGCCGCCAGCTAGCCCGACAGGGTTTTAACATCGATACCGCCATCAATTTAGCGCAAAGAGAAGCCTTTATTTGTTCTAGTTTGCTGGCAATACCGCAGCAGAAAATTATTTTTTCCTATCCTCAGTCACTTGCCAAAGATACTTTGCTGCCTAGTACCTATCTAACAAATTGGGGACTGCAACCTCAGCCAGTCATTAATCTACCTCTTGCCAGTGTTGAAGCTGCTCGTCGCAGGTATCTAAGACAGCCAGAACAATTGCAAGATAGCCTGTTGCCTCAAATTGCTAAAGCCTGGCAGGTAGAACTTAATCGAGAACTCGCACCCATAGCAGATGAATACGATGGCGTTATCGGTATAAAAATCGCACCAGAGAGTAAGATCTTGAGTGCTTCACAGCTAACTCAATTGGGACAATGTCCGTTTAAATGGTTTAGTAGACGTTTGTTAAGACTTCAAGAATTATCCGAAGCCGAACTAGATTTAAGTGCTGCTTTTAGAGGTAATTTATATCATCGCTGTTTGGAATTGTCTCTAGAAAATGTTGCCACTGCTGCCGACTTAGAAAATTTTAATCGCGAACAGTTAGAGCGAGCCTTTATTCGCGCCGAAGAAGAATTAGAATTAACTCAGCTACCAGGCTGGGAAGTCCAACGCCAAGAACATCTCAAACTGCTGGCTTTAAACCTTAGTGCCTCAGAATTTTTACCATCAGATTGCCAAGTTATTGCCAGAGAACGGGAATTTGCTTTTGAATGGCATAACTTACAAATTCAGGGCAAAGTAGATCGGATTGATCGCACTGCCGAAGGGTTAGCTGTAATTGACTATAAAACTAGCAGTACCAAACCTGTAGGAGTGAAAGATAAAACTGGTAAAGCTAACTTAGATCTTCAGCTGGCTCTATATGCAGAGGCGATCGCCAAAGTTTATCCCGAAGCAAGCGTAACCGCTACCTATTATTCTTTGACCAAACGTCAAGCTTTCAAGCGACCTAAAACCGATTCCAAAGAACTAGCCGCCTTTGCCGAACGAGTTAAATCGCACTTAGATCGCGGATACTATCCCGTTGACCCAGATGTAGACAATAAAGCCTGCAACTATTGTGCTTTCGATCTTGTCTGTCGTAAGGGCGATCGCCTCAGTCGCAAACGATCTTTTCCAGTAGAGCCATCTGGTTAAGGAAAACTTACCAAAAGTTTTTAGGTTTAAAGCCCAGCACTTCAGGGCTGTAAAGCCATAAGCCATAAGCTTTAAGCTTTAAGCTTAGATTGAAAAGAGTATATCATTCTGGAAACTTCATCAATTTTAGATCCTAGAAAATCAGCTTGAGAAATGGAAATAAATTTTAAATCTTTAGCAATTAAAATCTGGCTCTTAACTTCAAAACAACATGCCCTGGAGGGCATCGCCTTTGGCTACCGCCAAAGTCGGCAGGCTCCAGCCTGCATTGCAATGGATAAAAATCTGCTAAAATCCTTATCACTTCCTCGTCCGCGACCCTCTGCTATATTAGACTCGATAGATACTGAAGCTCTTCTAATTTGATTGGTCAATCCAAATTTTTCTTCTGATGGGAAGCTAGCTGTTGCTTTGTATACTAGCAAAGTAAATTCATGTGCTTTTTGCCAAATCTTTAAATCTGTAAAAGTTGACATTTTTTTCAAAGCAAATATTAATTATAGCGTATTACAGCCTATGGCTTATGGCTTATGGCTTATGGCTAGAATCACCGATCCCTTTAGGGCGGTGAGTCGTCAAGGCAGCCAATAACTGGGTAAAACCTTAGCCCAATCTCGTAAAGTTTTATTAATAGTTCTAGCGGTTTGTATATGAGGTTCGTCTGGTTCTATAAGAATAATGTTAGCTTTAGTCCTTTTACCAAATTTATCGATAACTAAGTTAGCCGCTTCTAAACCAGTAACATAGGCTTTTTCCTGCGACCAAGAACCATGTCTGGTCACGATCCAATCACCGCTCATAAATAGATTGGGAATTGGAGTTGTGGCGGGTAACAAATTTTGATAGCTGCCAGGAAAAAAGTGAGTAACTCCCTCTTTTACGCGAATTATACTACTGTCGATTATTTCTGCTTCACCAAAATCGGGAATACAGGTAGCTAAGTCTCGCTGCACTTTAGCCAGAATTTGTTCGTCACTCATAGGCAACAAGCGATCCGCGTGATAAAAATCGGCTTCAATTACCGTGTGAGGTTCACTGTGATATTCATCTTGTAAGGCATTGAGATCGAAGAAAGTCCAGCCCACATTAGCGTCAAATCCAAAACAGGCATTAGAAGGCAACGGAACCTCAATCTGGCGATCGAACCACAGCCGCGTAGCCAGCACGTCGATACCTTTAAGTTCGGCTAAATTGCGAAACTGGGGGTGATTTTTCAGGCTGGTGCTGCTAGCGACAATTTTTTTGATGCCGCTGACGCTAACGGCAGAGATAACCGCATCGGCAGCAAAAAACTCCGAGTCACATTTGACACCAGTAGCCTTACCCACATCATCAATAACAATATCGCTGACTCTTTTATCGGTTAATACTTTGCCCCCAGATTTCTCGATGCTTTCGATCCAGGGTTTAAATATTTGTTCTCCTACCGTACCGCGACACCATACCACATCGAAATCTGGCTGATGCGCCAGAATAAAATAATACAGCATTCCCAAAGCCGCAGCCGCCGAACATTGTTCCCCTGGGGCAAATAAACCAACCAACAGCATCGGCTCAAAAGCTTCGCGATACAGTCTGGCAGATACCCCAAACTGTTTGAATAATTCTCTGGCAGTTACTTTGTCGTATCTCTGCCAAGCTTCGTCAGAATTATCGAAATCGATTACCGCATAAAGTAAAGGCAGAGCCGACAGGCGATCGCTCAAAGGCAATCTTTTAAAGCGAGTGTAGAGAAAAGTACCTAGTGGCGAAGGCAAACGCGGCTCATTTTGAAATATGGGCGACTCTACCTCCAAACCAGCGGGAGAATACTGAGATGAACGAGTGAAAGGAGTAAAGGGACTCAGACCGAGTTCTTTTACCAGACTAAAAATATTGCGATAAGGGTACCAGAAACCGTGTATTCCACCTTCTACCGATCTGCCTCCCGATGTTTTCCAGCCAGCTACCAAGCCTCCTGGATAGGGTGCGGCTTCAAGGAGGGTAACATCATAGCCCTGTCGTGCCAGGTGATAAGTTGCTCCCAAACCCGCCCAACCAGCACCAATTACGATAATTTTTTTATTTGACATATACTTTATACTTTACTGCAATGGCTACTCGCACAAATTAAGATTACAAATTCTTAAAAGCTAATAAAAAATTGGAAGTTAGAGAATTTTGTCATAACATAAATTTTTTAATTTCAGAGTAAAAGCAATATCTAAAAAGATAACGATAAGCTTATAAATTAGATAAAACGAAATTTAGTCCATAAATATGAGCGATATTATCGATCTAATAAATTGGAACGGGCTGCTATCTCAATCTGGCTCGACCGATTATACTTTGTTTGCCGCCGCTACAGAAGCCACTTCCGAAGTTGTAGCTGAATCTGGGGCTGAAGAAGGTACGCTAATTTTAGCGGGAGTTTTACTCAGTTTGGTCGTGATTTATTTTGCCAGCAAACTTGGAGGTGAAATTTGTTCTCGCATCAATTTACCGCCAGTTTTGGGGGAATTAGTTGGTGGAGTTGTAATAGGCGTTTCTGTATTTCACCTCTTAGTTTTTCCAGAAGGCGGTGCTTTAGCTACAGATTCTCTAATTATTAATTTTCTAGAAAGCACGGCTGGTTTGACTCCAGAAGCGGCTGAATCGGTTTTTGCCACCCAAAGTGAAGTAATTGGACTGCTATCGGAATTAGGAGTCATCATTTTACTGTTTGAAATTGGTTTAGAGTCCGATCTAAAAGAATTAATTCGTGTAGGACCCCAAGCAGCAGTTGTAGCGGTAGTAGGAGTAGTCGCTCCTTTTGCTGCTGGTACTGCTGGTTTGGTTTATATATTTAACGTTCCTGCAATCCCTGCCATTTTTGCAGGTGCAGCATTAACTGCGACTAGTATTGGTATTACCGCTAAGGTGTTAGCAGAATTGGGACAGCTTAGTTCTAAAGAAGGACAAATTATTATTGGGGCTGCGGTTCTAGACGATGTTTTGGGAATTGTAGTTCTGGCTGTAGTTGCCAGCTTGGTTAAAACGGGAGAAGTCAAAATTGCCAATATTGGAATCTTAATCGTTAGTGCTGGTGCTTTTCTTGTCGGTTCGATTTTAATCGGTCGTTTAATTAGTCCTTATATAGTAGGACTGGTAAATGAAATGAATACACGCGGACAAGTACTGTTAACGGGTTTGGTTTTTGCTTTTTCTCTGTCTTATATTGCTACGGCAATTCATTTGGAAGGGATTTTAGGTGCTTTTGCTGCAGGATTGATTTTGGCAGAGACGGAAAAACGTCGAGAGTTGGAAGAACAGGTAATTCCCGTTGCCGATGTTCTGGTACCGATATTTTTTGTTGTTGTTGGTGCTAAAACCGATTTAAGCGTTCTCAATCCAGCCGTCCCCAGTAATCGAGAAGGATTAATTGTTGCCACATTTTTAATTTTGGTTGCTATCTTGGGTAAGGTAATAACTGGTTTTACTGTTTTTGGTCAACCCGATCTCAACAAACTTTCGATTGGTGTAGGTATGATTCCTAGAGGAGAGGTGGGACTGGTATTTGCTGGAGTTGGTTCTGCCAGCGGAGCTTTATCCGAGTCTACAGATGCGGCAATTATTGTCATGGTAATTACAACTACCTTTATCGCGCCTCCTCTGCTACGCTTGGTATTTAAAGAAACAGACGCTGTAGCTCAATCGAATTCTACTCCTTCTTTAGAAGAGTAGCTATAACTCCAGTCATTGCGAACCCAATTATCGTTCGCACTGACTGGATTTACAGAATAGGACGAGAATCTTAAACAAAACTCAGTAAAAAAACCTAGTTATTTTTTTTGATTCGCTTAAGGTATTAGATGAAACTTAACTGCTTTTATTTACGTCCATTCGATCGAGGTTGAGAACAGATCTTATAAAGCGGATATTATAGAGGTCTATCTGGGTAGACTAAAGAGCATGAGAGTGATTTTAGGTCATTGTCTACTTCAATGTGAGGAGCAGTAATTGTGAGATTTCACTGGCTATTATCGAGTTTTCTGGGAATTTTTCTGTTTTGTCTGCCAGCCAAAGCAGGAAAGTTAATTTCTTGGGAGTTTGAGACACAAGATAACAATTTAGTATTTATTACCGACGAAGGAGTACAGCCTGAGGCACAGTTGCTTACAGGTCCTACTCGTTTAGTCATCGATTTACCAGGAACTACTCTAGGTCGAGAAACAATCAAAGAAAATTACAGCGGCGCAGTTAGAGGCTTCCGTATCGGACAGCCAGAACCCGAAACATCTCGAATCGTGGTTGAGTTAGCCCCTGGATATACTATAGATCCCGACGAAATTGAATTTCGCGGTGTTTCTAGCACTCAATGGTCGGTAAAGATTCCCACGCCAAAGGTAGCTCCTATATCGACAGCCACTCAACCTCAAACCGTTCGTACCAATCCTGCTACCAGACAACTTCCTGGAGTTCGACCCGCTGTTGCTGCTCCAGCTCCTATAGAGGATAATACAGACAATAGTAGTAATGTCTCTTCAGTTGCTAGCTCTCCCTATGTAACCACTACTCGCAACGGCTTTTTTATCAGTATTGATGGCAGTCGCCAAGATCGGATTACTTCCAGTCGTGAAGGCGATCGCTTGAATTTTGACATGGAAGGAGTAATACTTCCTGAAGATTTAGCCGCTCAGTCGGTAGCAGTCGCTCAATACGGCGTAGATGAAATTGAGTTTACTCAAACATCTACTTCCCCTCCAGTCGCTAGAATGAGTTTGAAAATAGCGGCAGGTAGTCCAGATTGGCTGGCAACTTTTAGCCGCATCAAAGGTTTAATTTTGATTCCCAGGGGAAAACTCCCAGATTCTACTACTACCTCATCTTCAATAACCGAAACCTCGGATCGTTCGCTGTCAGAAACTACCGAGACCGTCCCTTCAATAACTGAAACGCCAGATCGTCTGTCTTCTATATCACGAGCGACTGAAACAGAAGAAGCGGCAGTCATTAAGGAGATTGAATTGGTTGACGATGATACTCAACTACGAATTCGTGGCGATCGCGACTTTCAGGCTGCTACCACCAGAAGGGCTAACGGAGTTTACGAAATTAAAATCGACAATGCCGAACTTTCAGATAACTTTAAAGGACCGCGAAGTCTGGAAGCAGATGGTTCGATCGCTCAAATCCGCGTTCGAGAAGAAGGTACTGCTGTAGCAATCGCTATTACTACTAAATTAAGATATCGCCTCGGGCAGCTAGAACCTCAAAACAAAGCGGTTGCTTTTCCCATTCAACGGGGAGCGGCACTGCTTCCCGATGACAACAGCCCGCTAATGTCGCCGCGATCGCTAGAAGTTCCTCAAGCAGAATCAACTACTACTAGCCCCCTGCTTCGTCCCCTACCACCTTTAAATAGTCCGATGGTGGTTATTGATGCGGGTCATGGAGGACAAGATCCAGGCACTATGGGTAATGGTTTGGTTGAAAAAGACATTGTTTTACCGATTTCTCTCGACGTAGCCGAAATTCTCCGCAAACAAGGTATCGATGTCAAAATGACTAGAGACAGCGATTATTTTGTCAGCCTTGAGGGTAGAACCGATTATGCTAACGAAATTGATGCCGACTTGTTCGTCAGCATTCATGCTAATGCCATCAATCTTTCTCGTCCCGATGTTAATGGTTTAGAGACTTATTACTATAAAAATGGACGGCGTTTGGCGGAGACAATTCACTGGAGTATTCTTAATGGAGTCAACATTAAAAATCGTAATATCCGCCGCGCTAGATTCTACGTACTCAGACACTCGGTAATGCCTGCAGTACTAGTCGAAGTGGGTTTTGTTACTGGTGCCGAAGATGCTCCCAAACTAAAAGATCCCAATCATCGCCGCCAAATGGCAGAGGCGATCGCTAGAGGAATCATTTTATATATTAAAGAAAACAATCTATAATACGTTCTATTAATAAAATCAAATGTTAACAAAATCCAATCTAAGAATTGGCTTATTTGATAGTGGTGTGGGTGGACTAACCGTATTGAGAGAAGTCTATCGTCAACTGCCTCAAGAGTCTCTATTATATTTTGCCGATTCGGCTCGATTGCCTTACGGTACGCGATCGCCAGAAGAAATCCTTCAATTTGTCCGCGAAATTTTGGACTGGATGTGCGCTCAAGGCGTAAAAATGATAATTATGGCTTGCAATACCAGTTCGGCACTAGCTTTAGAAATAGTTAGAAAAGAATACGACATCCCAATTTTGGGAGTTATTTTATCTGGTGCTAAAGCTGCCGTAGCTACGGGCAAGCGCATCGGTGTCATTGCCACTCCTGCTACTGTAGCTAGTAATGCCTATCCCCAAGCTATTCAGGAAATAGACCCTTTTACCTCTGTCTGGCAAATGCCCTGTCCCCAATTCGTACCTCTTATCGAACAAAATTTAGTCTATTGCGATCGCACTAAAGAAGTTGCTCGACGCTATCTAGAACCCCTGTTGCAGCAAGACATCGATACTTTGGTCTATGGCTGCACTCACTACAGGCATCTAGAAGGAATTATCCGCTCTCTATTGCCAGACAGGGTTCGAGTTATCGATCCTGCAAAATACATTGTCATGGCAGCAGAAAAGGAATTGTCAATCATGAGTCTAAAAAACAACTTATCTGCTCTACCGACTCGCTTTTGCGTTAGCGGCTCTCCCCAGCAATTTGCCAGCCTGTCTCGGCAGTGGTTGGGTTTCACGCCTAACGTCGAGCAGATAAATGTAAAAGAGCCATCAATTTTTATGATGACTCTCAATTTATTACAATAAGTTATAACTCTAATTAGTTGCTGGCTTTTTCAATCTTCCCCGAAGCTAAAGACTTTGGTCTACTTTGCAGTTCGGCTATTTTTAATGCTCCATAGATTACGAACAGGTAGGCGGCAGCGAAGAAGGTTATAAACACGGGTAAATTTTCGTATTGCATCAGTCAAATAAATATTGTGTAAGTGTAAGGGTTAAAAATTGAGAGCCCGAAAATCCGAGTTTACGGTGAAGTTCCGCAATCGGTATTTAACAGGTTGTTAGCCGAGCGAGTGCGATCGAGCATTAAACAATTGTTCGATAAACGATAAGCTTTAAACAATAAAAGTTTAGCTGTTCGGTGTTACTCGATCTATTGCTCATTGGTAGCTGCTCATTGCTAACTACTATGGCTTGAAGAAGTTAGAACAAACCTAGAGCATATCTGCGGACATAATCGCTGTATTTATATGCCCCAGTGAGTTTGCGCCGAGACTCTCCGACCGACCTTTTTACTCGCTTCAACTAGAGCGTTAATTAAATAGAGATAAAACCGTTAAGTTTTATCTACATTAGTAATAAGCTGGTAAACTACCGCAGAGCAATTTGTTATGTAAACTAACACCGCTTACTCTACTTTGTTCCAATTATGCCGATCGATACTTGCACTTGCTGCGCTCTGATTTAGCCAGTTAAGGCTTTCAAAAAATCGAGCACTTAAAAAACATCAGACTCAATACAAAAATTATCTTGGCTCAAAAGAGCTACTTATAATTTCTGAACCTCAAGTATTTTACTATTTGCTTATCGAGCCGTGCCTTTAAATCTACTAAAACCATTAAGTATTGTATGGTTTACTTAAGATAAAATCAAGATTTTATCGGCACAAATTGGATTGGGCTTCGATCGTATTAGTTCTCTTAAAACTTCTACATCTTAGAATAACACAAGAGTCGGCATTAGCACTTTACTGAAATCAAGCTTAACATCCCTCTTAATCGAGTCTTTAACAGTAGTTGACAGTTGGCTTTACAGTTAGGTTTACTTAAAATAAGTACAATAATATGTAAACTTTCTTAAATTAAACATCTGCCAGATTTGGCTTAACAATGACATTTTCAACTAGTTCGTTATTAGCTCCTGTAGAGCGCGACTTACAGATTCTAACCGACAATTTAAAACAGCTTATTGGCGCACGTCATCCAATTTTGGGGGCGGCTGCCGAACATCTATTTTCGGCAGGTGGCAAGCGAATTCGACCCGCAATTGTGTTTTTGGTGTCTCGCTCGACAATGAGTAATGGAGGTCTAACACACAGACATCGTCGTTTAGCAGAAATTACTGAAATGATTCATACTGCTAGTTTGGTACACGATGATGTAGTAGATGAAGCTGACTTGCGCCGTAATGTGGCTACAGTTCACAGTCTTTTTAACAATCGTATTGCCGTATTAGCAGGTGACTTTTTATTCGCTCAATCTTCTTGGTATTTAGCCAATCTCGACAATTTACAGGTAGTTAAACTGCTGTCAGAAGTAATCAAAGACTTTGCCGAAGGAGAAATTTTACAGGACTTAAACCGTTTTGATGTCAACTTATCAATCGATCGCTATCTTGAAAAAAGCTATTACAAAGCAGCCTCTCTTATAGCTAATAGTGCTAAAGCAGCAGCAATATTAAGCGAAGTAGAGCCAGAAATTTGCGATCGCCTCTATGATTATGGTCGCTATCTGGGATTAGCTTTTCAAATTGTCGATGATATTTTAGACTTCACGACTGCCACTGAGGTATTAGGCAAGCCAGCAACCTCAGATTTAGCAAGCGGTATTTTAACCGTTCCCGTGCTTTATGCTTTAGAACAAAATCCTCAGTTAAAAATACTGGTCGAACGAGAATTTTCAGAAGTCAACGATCTCGAACGAGCCTTAGAAATAATTGAAGCCAGTGACGGAATTAAAAAATCTCGCGAACTAGCTGCTCATTATGCTCATCTTGCTGCTGACAATTTAAGCTGTCTATCTCCATCTGAATCTACTCAAGCTCTAAAAGAACTTACCGATTATGTTCTCAGTCGTTTATATTAGACACAAATCGGTCAAATGGTAGATAGCGTTTATTTTAAAAATACCAGTGTCAACAGAACAACCCACTATTTTAGTTACTGGAGGAGCGGGCTATATTGGTTCTCATGCCTCACTCGCACTCAAAAAAGCAGGTTATCGAGTTATCGTCCTCGACAATTTATCTTACGGGCATCGAGAATTAATCGAACAGGTAGTAGAAGTAGATTTAGTAATTGGAGATACTAGCGATCGCGCCTTATTAGACAAACTTTTTACTACTCATAATATTGCAGCAGTAATGCACTTTGCTGCCTATATTGCCGTCGGCGAATCGGTTAAAGAACCAGGTAAATACTATCGTAATAATGTTTCTAGTACCCTGACTTTGCTAGAAGCAATGCTAGCACATGGGATCGATAAATTTGTATTTTCTTCTACCTGTGCCGTTTATGGTATGCCGCAAGAAATTCCCATGACCGAAGCTCATCCTCATAGCCCACTCAGCCCCTATGCAGCGAGTAAAGATATGGTAGAGCGAATTTTAAGCGATTTCGATATTGCTAGAGGTTTAAAATCGGTTGCTTTTCGTTATTTTAATGCTTCGGGGGCAGACCCTAGCGGCACTTTAGGAGAAGACCACGCACCAGAAACCCATCTCATACCCTTAGCTTTATTAACGGCTTTGGGTAAGAGAAAAACGCTTTACATTTTTGGTACGGATTACGATACCCCAGACGGTACGGCAGTACGAGACTACATTCACGTTAGCGATTTAGCCGACGCTCATGTTTTGGGTTTGGAGTATTTATTGTCTGGTGGTGAATCACAAGTATTTAATTTGGGTAACGGCAATGGTTTTTCGGTAAAAGCAGTAATTGAAACCGCCAGACAAGTCACGGGTAAAGATATTCCTGCCGAAATAACCGACCGCCGTTCTGGAGATGCTCCTATTTTGGTTGGCAGTAGCGATAAAGTTCGTCGAATATTAGGTTGGAATCCTCAATACGCCGATCTAAATAAAATTATTGGCGATGCTTGGCGATGGCATCAGCAACGGCATGGCTAAATCTACTTAAATAAAAAGTTTTTGATAGGCAGACGATAATCTTGTCAAATAATTTTCCCTACTAAAAAATTTGGCTCTTATTTTGCCAGTATGGGACAAATGAGTACGCAAAGCAGTATCTTGAGTCAAACGTTCTAGTTTGTTAGCAATATCATCCGTACTGTAGGGGTTGACATATAAAGCAGCATCCTGACAAATTTCTGGTAGCGAAGATGTATTGGAAGTAATTATCGGACAGCCAAAACTCATCGCTTCTAACACTGGTAAACCAAAGCCTTCATAAAGAGAAGGAAAGACCAGACAGTAAGCACCTCGATATAAATATTCCAAGTCTTCATCAGATACAAAATCTAACACTAATGCCCATTTAGAGATATTGTCTGTTTGAGATTTTGGCAAAGAGTCTAACTTAGCTAAATCCTGCTGCCACAGCCAGCCTTTTTTGCCTACGACTACTAAAGGCATAGTAGTTGAAGACTGCTTATAGGCATCGATCGCTCGTCCTAAATTTTTTTTTGGTTCGATCGCCCCAACAAATAAAATATAGTTATTAGCTTGAAGATTGTGTGTCTGAAGATAGTTTATTACTTCTACTTCTGTTTTATGACCGCGCTCGATCGCTACTGGCTGATAAGTTACTGCAATTTTGTTTTCGGGACATTTATATATTTCGATTAAATCCTGTTTGGTATTTTCTGAAATAGTAATAATCAACTCGGAAGTATCTATAGCAGATTTAACTAGTCGATAATAAAACTTTTTATTATCAAGAGTGGTAGAAGGCAGCCGTAAGGGTATTAAATCGTGAATTGTCGTGATTTTTTTTGCTCCAACGATCTCAATTGGCAGGGGATATGTAGCGTGCCATACATCAATTTTTTTGGTAGGAGCTATTTTTAATTGTAAAGAAAATTTCTTAAAACTTTGATTGGCTAATCGATAGCATAAGGGAAGATGTAAAATATTTTTACGCTCGAAAGACTTGCTATTAAAATTATTTTGTCGTTCGCACAATAAGGTATCTGTAAGCGACAACTGCTTGGCGGTAACAGAGGTATTGAATAGCGTCCTTAAAAAATAGCTTATATAGTAGTTTAAATATTTTAAATCGCTTTCCAAAGTAGGCTCAAAAAACATCTTTTCAACATTTATCTTAGTTAAACCTTGCTTGTGGAATGGGATACTGTAAAGAATATCCACTTTAGCATTTAGTTTTTGTAAAGCTCTAACCAAACTAATTCCATAAGTTTTAATCCCAGTTCCTTTAGGTAATTCTAAATTATAGCCGTCAACTAAAATACGTCTGTTTTGCAAATTCATATGAATGAAATGTAATATATAACAGCAAAAAAAGCACTGTTAATTATCTAAAAGTTTTTCTATTAGCTATAAAAAACAAATAAATTTGTAGCTAAATATTAATACTATAGTCTTCAATTTTTTTAGTAAGATGAGGACTATAACAAGGATCGTGGTCGAAAAAATGCTGCCACTTTTGCTTCATATACTCAACTTCTTTCGCTGCTCTTGCTTGTTTTTCGCGAGTATTATCATAACCTCGACTTTTAGATTCGTAATGATACAAGACTACATGAGGAAGATAGACATTATAATAACCACGCGCGATCGCTTTCAAACAAATATCGACATCATTAAAAGCTACGGCTAAATTGGTTTCAAATCCTTGGATTTGAGAAAATACTTCTCGCCGACACATCAAACATGCACCAGTCAGCGCAGAATAATTATTTATCGAAACTGCCTGCGAAATATATCCCGAATGTCCGTAGGGAAGATTTTTGTGGCTATGTCCTGCAACTCCACCAATACCGAGTACTACTCCCGCATGTTGTATAGTTTTATCCGGATAGAGTAGTAAAGCACCTACCATGCCAATTGAGGGTCTTTGTGCCTGTTCTACCATCGCTTCTAACCAGTCTTCACTAATAACTTCTGTATCGTTATTGAGGAAAAGTAAATAGTCGCCTGTAGCTCGTTCTACGCCGTAGTTGTTGATTCGTGAATAATTAAATGGAATATCATAGGAATAACATTTAAATCGCGCTGGTTCTTGTTGCTGCCAATAGGTAAAACATTTTTTGGTCGCAGACTCGACACTACCATTGTCGATTACTATAACTTCGTAGTTAGGATAGGTAGTTTTAGCAAAAATAGATTTTAAGCAAACATCAAGTGTTGGGGCTAAATCTTTGGTAGGAATAATAATGCTGACCAGTTTGGGTTTAGTGATGCGGTAGCGAACTGTATATACTCCTGGAAAATTAGGTTCGGCAATTATCCGTCCTGGTTCACTTCTTCTGTTTATTGCTTCTGCTAGAGCTTTTTGCGCTGCGTCACTAGCATAAGGTTTGGCGTTGACATTAGCGGCAGCCGATCGCGAATGAATGCGCCAATGATACAGTATATTAGGTATGTGAAAGATATTGTCGGTTTTTTCTGTCAGGCGCAATACTAGATCGTAGTCTTGACTGCCTTCAAACCCAACTCGGAATCCACCAATTTCTTCTACAAGCGATCGCCGATAAACTCCCAAATGACAGGTATACATTCGCGACAAAAACGAGTCTGGACACCAATCTGGTTTGAAAAACGGCTCTCGGTGTATATTGTTCTCGTCTATTTTGTCTTCGTCGGAATAAATAAAATCTGCTTCTGGATATTGGTTTAATAGCGATACAACTTCTGATAGAGCGTGTGGTGCTAATAAGTCGTCGTGATCGAGCAAGGCAATATATTCTCCAGTAGCTATTTCTAAAGCTGAATTGGAGGTACGACTGATATGTCCGTTTGATTCGCGAAAGACTACTTTAATGCGTTTATCTTTTCGAGCATACTTTTCTAAGATAGAGCGAACGTATGGTTGAGTCGAGCAGTCATCAGCTAGACAAAGTTCCCAATTACCATACACTTGTGCCAAAACCGATTCTATTGCTTCGCGCAAAAAATGTGCTTCGGGATTGTATATCGGTACGATAATGCTAATTAATGGTCGATCGGATAACTTAGAAAGTTTTTGCGCGATCTGTTTTAAGTCGGCTGATTTGGGGTAATATCTTTCAAACCATTTTTGATATTTTCGTTCGTTGTTGAGAATATTATTGGCAGCAGTAGTAACTGGTAATTCTTCTACAATTGGTAAGGGAGAATCTCTAACGAGCGAATTTAAATAATTTTGATAGACAATATCGTCTCCAGTAATTTTAAATTTTTGTTTGGCTTCAAACCACCATTTTCTCAACTGCCAAAACTTACTACTTTCCATAGCTACTACTAACTGCTGTAGCTGCTGTTTTTGCTTTTGAACTACCTGCAATTGCTCTTTAAATTGAGGAGATGCAGTTACAGATTGTTCTTGCTGCTGCTTTAGTCGATTTGATTCTTCTTTAGCTAATTGTAATAGCTGTTGCGTTTGTTGCAACTGCTGTTGAAGTCGGGCTAATTCTGCTTCATTTGACTTCAACTTCTGCTGAGATTGTTTTAATTCTCGCGATCGCCAGCTTAAATCTAACCAGTCTTGTAAAATCCAAGACTGGCAAGTAGAATCTATAAGGCTTTCGTTTAGTCCCTCGAAGCGTAAATCTTCGTCCCGAGCTTTTTTTTGTAATTCCAAATATAGCTCGAATGCTCGAGGAAAATATCGTTTAATTAATGCTGCTCGATAAGAATCAATAGAATTATTTTGTAATAACGATTCTTCATAAAGATCTTGTGGTGCTGGTAAATTTAAGCCAAATTTTTTATTAATTTGTTCGACTGTAAATTTGGGATTACTAATAATATCTTCAATTCCAAATAGCAAACACCGATCGCCAAAGCGACCGCCAAAATCCAAAACAGTCCGATTGTAGTTAATCCATTGCTGAACAGCAAAATTAGGATTGGTTTTAAATATAACGTCACCACGACGAAATAGAGAATCGACTACTTCCCAAGGCGAACGATAGACAAAAATAAATTTAGCTGCTGGAATTAATTTCGACCAAAAATCTAAAAATAAAGTAGTTCTAGGGTCTTTCCATCCCCAGATTTGATGCTGTTGTCTAGCTGTAACTAAAGTTTGAGCGATATTTCGATACTGCTCTTGAACTACAATACTCGTTTCTCTCGTCCAGCCAGCGATACTGATTCCTTGAGATTGTAAGATGTTTTGATGGAGTTCGACAAAATCTAAATCTTCAAAATGCCCCCGTTTATTTCCCGCGTCTTCTCCCAATAGGCGATCGCCAATATGTACTCCTGCGCTTTGCAGCAAAGATGCTGTCAGAGAAGTTCCCGAACGGTGCATTCCTGTAATAATCAGTACGGTTTGTTCTCTTAGCGCATTGTTCATAGCTTCAGTCAATTTAAGTGGTTAAACTTTAGCAATGATAGGCTGAAGCTTGCTAAAAAGACAAATAAAAACCAATGGTTAAAGTAAATTTAACTAAATATTATCTTTGTGGCGATCGCAAATATAGCGATCGCCAGGATTTTAGCTCGCGGTTACTCCTCTTCGTCTTCGTCATCTTCATTTTGAAGATACACAAAACTATTAGAGCGTCCCGTCAACACCGATTTACCCAAAGAAAGAGCTTTTTGCGCCTCAAAAGCTGCTTTGCGCTTCCAATGAGCCTTACGACTGTCGCGTTTTGATTTTGAAGTTTTCTTCTTAGGAACTGCCATATCTGTTTGAGGTAAAAGTAAAAAGACAACCTTTCTATTTTAATTGTTTGGCAACAAAATTACAGAACTGTTCCTGGAAAGATGTTTTCTTCTGGCAGTTGTCCGAAATTTTCGTTTGTTGCTGCCAGAAACTTATCCTTGACCATTTCACGAAAAGCTTCAAGATCTTCTTGCCAGTTATTAGCGATCTCAGTTATACGTTCGGCTTTAGAAAGTTCTTTAGTTTCGCTGACATCGTAATTAAAATTGCCAGTAAACAATAGTGCGGTCAAACGCGGCATTTCCTCATGATGCAACCTCGCCTCTGCTACATTAATAGTTAACTGGCAGCGATCGAGCAAATACATAAGGTTAATTCCTGCCTGTACTGGAGATTGACCGATATTTTTCCAAACACCAGAGTTTAATAAAGTCTCGGTAATGTATTTTCGGGGTGTTTGAGGAGAGTTAGGAAAAGGTACTAAAATCTTTGGGCTAAAGCTCAATCCTAAATATTCCGCGTGTGGTAATTTTTCGATGTATCTAACTGCTATTTGGGGAGCATGAATTTCACCGATATTTTTACCGTTGAGAGATTCGCTGATAGTAATCGTACGGGGTTGAGCGGTAATATTAATACCATTTTTAAAGTGTAGTTGAGCTAGATTGGGGTTTAAAATTGGCTGTTGTGATAGCTCCCAATCTTTAGCAACAATACCGCCAAACTTTAAAAAATCTAGACTCATTACGGTAGGAGTCAAATTTCTAGCTGCAATGATAATTGAAATTTCTTCAATCGTTTCTGCCGTCAACTGGGAATCGACTTGAGTTTCTAAATTAGATAACGTCATAGTTAGCTCGCTTAAGTAATTATATACACCTATCTATTTCTTAAGCTGCCCAAAAAAACTATAAATTTACCATCAACTCGTAAACTCTAGTAAGTATAAAACTGCTCGCTCTATTTAGTAACGGCAGCAGGTAGACTTTCGCTGCTTTCAAAAAGATAGTCACGCAAAATAGAGATCGCTCTGGCGTACTGCGGATCGTCCTTAGTACCAATCAAAGTAGGATTGGTGCTGAGATTAGTTTGCTCTTCCATAGTGAGATCGACCTGAATATCTGGTGCAATACCTTTATGATTGATATCTATGCCGCTGGGAGGATAGTAACGAGCAATGGTTACAGCCAGTCCCGAACCATCGGAAAGCGAATGTACTGACTGTACCGTTCCTTTACCATAAGTTTTGGTACCGACTACAGTAGCGCGCTGATTTTCTTTTAAAGCTCCTGCCAAAATTTCGCTGGCACTAGCTGAATAGCCGTCTACTAAAACAACTAGTGGTAGATCGGTAAGAGCTTTACCATTAGCAGAAAACTCTTGATTGCCTCCCTGACGGTCTATGGTCGAAACAATTTCGCCTTTTTCCAGCCACATCCGCGCGATCTCGACGCTAGAAAACAATAAACCGCCAGGATTGCCGCGTAAATCTAACACAAAGCCAGAAGCCTGTTTTTCGCTGAGTTCTTCAATAGCTTGCTGCATTTGTTCGGCAGCATGGGAGCTAAACTCATCTAGCTTGATGTAACCAACTTTATTACCATTTTCGCTATCTAGTCGGTAATCTACAGAGGGTAGTTCTATTTGCGCTCTTTCTAGTACTACATCAAAGTTTGGCTCTCCTTGTCTGGCTATTTGCAGGTTTACTTCCGTTCCCACTTCGCCTTTAATTGCCTGGGATGCTTGTTCGATACTCATTAACTCTGTGGGTCGATTGTCAATCTTGACAATGCGATCGCCGCTTTCAATTCCTGCTTCAGCAGCAGGAGAGTCAACCAACGGTTCGACTACAACTAGCTGATTGTTACTTTCATCAATTGCCAGCCGAATACCCACTCCAGATAATTCTCCAGAAGTTTGACTGGTCAACTGCTCGAACTCATCTGGATCGAGAAAGCGAGTATAAGGATCGCCCAAACTTTTTAGAGAGTGACGAATTGCTTGATAGGCTTCGGCATTATCCGTATAGTTTTTACGTAATAATTCTTGACGCTGTTGCCGCCAATCAACCCGATTGAACCCGCGATCGACAAATTCATTATTAACAATTTGCCAAACCTCATCGACGACGGTTTTGGGACTATCCTCAATTGCTGCCTCAATTGAATTGTTATAAGCAGTAAAGACCGAGGTAAAAGCAAAAATAGCCAGTAATCTTAATGACGAAGCTTTACAGTTTCTAAATCTCAACTTTTTACTCAGATTGAAACGGTTGGCAAAATGATTCATGGGTAAACCGAGCAATACAACTATAAATAAAATATTAAAGGCGATTTTTAGAGTCAAGTTTCAGTCGAATACCACTAATTCTACTCAAACTACAATTTTTTGATTAAGAACAAAGCGGCGCGAGACTTTTTCTCAAATATACTAACCTTCTATTTTTTATTATGTATTGTGATTGGCATTTTGCCCGCGATTCTTAACTAAAAAAGATCGATGTGTCTTTTTTAAACTCAAACAGAAAATCGAGCAGAATTTTCTGGTGGATAGAACCTAATGCTTTTTCTTGTCGCGCTCGTTTAGAATAACAACGTCCGCGTCGAATATCTTCTATACTGACTAGATCTAAATCCCATCCCTCATTTAATTCCAAACTGCTTAAATCTACTGACAGTGGTGCGTGAAAAATATGGCGAACTATCTTACTGTCTTGGTAGCAGCGAAACTCTTTCAGTCGCTCGGCAGAATAATTAATTTCTTCTAGCAACTCTCTTTTAAGCCCCACATTTGGAGCTTCTTCTGGCTCCAGGTGTCCGCCAAAAAGTCCCCACACTCCTGGATAATAAATATTGGGAATATTATCTCTCAACTGCATTAAAAATTTGCCATTTTGATAGAGAATCGCCATTGCTACAGAAATAGGGGCAGCGATCGCTTTATAGTTATTAGCCGAATAATAATTCATATAGCCGAACTAGTTTTATCTCTTGTAGCAAGTAGTTATTATTCGCTTCTATGCTAGCTAGCAGAATAAACAGTGTAAAGCTAACGCTCACCAGCCCCTAATCGCACCTTTAGGTCTATTCTTCTTCCGAATCGCGATTGATTTCAGCTACTGAGTTAGCAGAAACCGCTACTCCCATAGCTAATTTTTCTTTAACCTGTTGTTCGATAGTATTAGCAAGTTCTTCATTTTCTATTAAATACTTGACCGTATTGTCTCTACCCTGACCGATATTTTCACCGTCATAGCTATACCAAGCACCCTTACGCACGACGACATCTGCATCTTCAGCCAAGTCTAACAAACATCCCAGACGAGAGATTCCCTGTCCGAAAATAATATCGAATTCAGCAATCCGAAACGGAGGAGCGACTTTATTTTTTGCTACTTTAACTTTGGCTCGAATACCATATTCGCCTTCGCTCCCTTTTTTCAAAGTTTGAATGCGTCGAATATCCAGGCGTACAGAAGCATAAAATTTGAGTGCCGTACCACCAGTTGTTACTTCGGGGTTGCCATAACTGATGCCAATTTTTTGTCTTAGCTGGTTGAGAAAAATTACCGTCGAGCCAGATTTACCAATATTACCCGCAATTTTTCGCAGTGCTTTACTCATTAACCGCGCCTGCAAACCAACTTGAGTATCGCCCATTTCCCCTTCAATTTCAGCGCGAGGTGTTAGAGCTGCTACCGAGTCTACTACGACTAAATCTACTGCTGCCGATCGCACAAGCTGATCGACTATTTCTAATGCTGACTCTCCATTGTCTGGTTGTGCTACCAGCAAGTTTTCAATATCGACTCCTAAAGCAGCTGAGTAAGTAGGATCGAGAGCATGTTCGGCATCGACAAAAGCGGCTACGCCACCTTGTTTTTGAGTTTCGGCAATGGCATGTAGAGCCAGAGTGGTTTTACCAGAACTTTCTGGACCGTAAATTTCAATTACTCTGCCTCTGGGTAAACCACCACCCAGGGCAACATCTAACGTTAATGCGCCGCTGGGTATAGTTTCTACTCTCATCTGAGCGGCATCACCCAAGCGCATAATCGCGCCTTTACCAAAATTGCGCTCGATTTGTTTTAAGACTAAATTTAAAGCTTTTTCTTTATCGGGATTGCTAGAAATGTTTACGCTGGTTGCCATAAATGCCTCTATTATTAAATTTTTAAATAACCTTAGAAATAGCTGCCCTTATTTGGTGCGCCAATTTCACTTCTATCTTAGGTCTAATTGTTCTGATTTCGTTTGGCTGCTTAGAAAAGTTTGGCTGACGCTTTGAGATTATGCCACAAAACGATACCACGGCTCTGTAATCGTAGAATACAGTAAGCACAAGTGCCGTTAGCTGACAGATTACGCCAGCCCAACTTCTTTATGATACTAACGTATTAACCCAATTGGGTATTAATAAAATATGTAGATTTTATAGTAATTCTCGATTGAATAAGATCTATTTCAATCGAGTTATGAAACAGGGAACAAGCAACAGGCATTTATGACGGAAGCTCGGCAAGTCAGACTACGTAAGACACCGATTGACAAATAGCGAACCTCTCTGTGTGAGGTTTCTTCAGACGCGAACACAGCGCGAACGCGCAAGCGGCACCAGCCCCTGTGTTCGCCTGCATCGCAAAGCGATGGCGAGTCGCAGAGCGCGACTGACGGAGCAAGAAGCATAGTTCCCTAACTTGCCACAATTGGTTGCCACTTTTCAAAATCGCGAGTATAACAGCATAGACAACCTATAGCTTTTGCTAGTTAGCTTAATTCGCGCTGCTTGTTTTGCCGTGCGAATTAAGCTGCTGCGACTAATTTATTGCTGCGATTGAGGAACTGTTTTTAGTGATAGCGATTAAAATTATCAGTCCCACCCCAGGACCAAATACTACCGAACAAATTTTGGAGATTATTCAGGCACATAGCACTGGTATTACTATAAAACAAATTAGCGATCGCGTTCAACGTCCCATATCGATGATTCAAGTTTGTTTAAAAAACTTAATCTCTGCCAAGCAAATCTACGCTCGCCAAAACAAAATGGGTGTAGGCTCGATTTATTATCCTCGGCAACAAAAATAGACGGCATTGCATCATAAGAGGATGGCTGAGATTAAGCAGAGGAGCAGAGAAAAATTTTAAGCAATATGAATTATCGTAAGCAGCTATTTATCTTGGCGATCGCTCTAGGAATTTTCTTGTCTTTTAGCATTGATAGTTTATCTCAGTCAAAACTTCCGACGTCAACAGCTATTCATTACGATGTTTACGAGCGATCGCAACAAACAATTCATGCCGTTACTATTCCTCATGACAGTAATTATCGGTTAGTACCTTCGGTAGTAGGTGAATTGCAGGGTATTAAAGAATTTGCCGAAAAATATAATGCGATCGCAGCTATCAATGGCGGTTATTTCGATCCCGTAAATTACAAAACCACTTCTTATATCGTTCGGGATGGAAAATTAGTCTCCGATCCTCGTACCAATGAAAGACTAATTGATAACCCCGATTTGCAACCATATTTGGGCAAAATCTTAAATAGAGTTGAGTTGCGTCAGTATCTCTGTCAGGAAGAGGTAAATTACGATATAGTCTTACATTCGGTTCCCGTTCCCGATAATTGCACTCTTAAGGCTGCCTTGGGAGGTGGTCCTGGTTTGTTACCCCAAGATACTTCTGTAGCTGAAGGCTTTATTGCTTACCAGGATAAAGAAATAATTCGCGATGCGATCGGTAGTAATAGTCTTAATGCTAGAAGTGCAGTAGGAATTACTCCTGAAGGCGATCTTATTTTAGTAATGGTGGCACAGCAGTCGCAGCTACCCAGTAACTCAGGAATGTCTCTACCAGACCTAGCCGATTTTATGTCTACTTTAGGAGTAACTAAAGCCATGAATCTCGATGGCGGTAGTTCATCGGCTCTGTATTATGACGGGCAAACCTTTTATGGCAAAGTAGACTCGGAAGGGAATAGAGTCGAGCGTCAAATCAAATCGGTTTTACTAATTTACTAATAAAGTAAGAGCAAATGTCAGGTAAGCGAGCCAAACTCATGGTTTGTGGAGTCTTTTACCCAATAATGCTTGCAGCAGTTAATTTTAAGCTAAAGGCTAAAAGCTTTTTGATAAAGTATAAGTAAAAATTTCTCGAACAGTATGAAGTTAAAGCAATCTCGCTAAATCAAAGCATACAATAAATAAAAGCAAACTATAGTTAAGATTATATAAATCCGCACCCAGGCTGTAAATATGTCTGGGTGTTATTATTTTTAACCAAATACAGCACTTATCGGTCGTATATGACCCACTTCGGTCTGGTTAGGCACTAGGCACTAAGCACTAAATGGTTTAAAATTTTTGTCTGAGCCAACTTGGTACCAAACTGAGCGGCGACCTCTTAAAGGGTACTCTTCGAGAAGGCTACGCCAACGTTAGTTGCTGCACAAGGCAGAGCCTGACGGCTCAAAGCCGCCTAGCGGCGTTTGGAAGCTTTGCTTCCTGCGCTTGAAGTCGCGCCGCAAGAAGCGACGCTTGCACGCTTTTGCGTGCTGCGGGGAAACCACCAAGACCGCACTAACTCCGCGGAGGAAAACTCCGCATGGGAACGCGCCGCTGTTGATGTGAAAACCGCTGTATATTCTTTTATATTCATTAACTGCAAAAATCAAGAAGAAAGCTTTTGCTGTTGTGTTTGAAGAAGAAAAGAAAGCTGAAGACAAGTAATTGTAGTCATTCCAATTAATTTCCGTATGGTCAACTAGCTTGTTGTTAGTGGTTAGTAGTTAGGGGAGCCGACGCATATGGCGACGTTGTTAGTAAGGTTAAAGCTAATTCAATCTCAGTGACTCATACCTCTGGTTTCTTTTAGGAATGACTATAGTATTGCGAACAATTCGATCTAGAGTCGTTTGTCTGCCACTTTAAGATAGTACGATTACAGTAAAAGAGCCTATAAAAACAAATTTATGCTCACTTCTACCAAAGAACTTCTAGAAACAGCCCAAAAACATTCCTACGCTATTGGTGCTTTTAACTTGTATAATCTCGAAGGAGCTAAAGCAGTTGTCAATGCTGCCGAAGCCGAAAATAGCCCCGCCATAATTCAAATTCTGCCTCATGTACTGGATTACGGCGGTTCTGCTTTGGTTGCACTATTTTTAGAAGCAGCAGACTCTGCAAAAGTACCGATGTCAGTCCACTTAGATCATTGTGGCGATCGCAGCATGATTAAAACGGCTTTAGAAGCAGGTGTTACATCGGTTTTAGCCGATGGTTCCGAACTTTCTTTTCAAGATAATCTGGCTTTTACCAGCGAAATGACCGATCTAGCTCACGCTAAGGGAGCAACAGTCGAAGCAGAAGTAGGCAGAATTAGCGGCACAGAAGACGGAATGACCGTTGCCCAAAAAGAAGCTAAAATGACCAATCCTCAACAAGCAAAAGAATTTGTAGCCGAATCTGGAGTAGATTTTCTCGCTGTCACCATCGGTAATGTTCACGGCAAGTATCACGGCGAACCGCAATTAGATTTCGATCGTCTTGCCAAGATTCGCCAACAACTCCAGATTCCTTTGGTGTTACACGGTGCCTCTGGTTTACCTGCAAAAATGATTCGACAGTCGATCGAACTGGGGATTTGCAAGTTTAACGTCAATACCGAAGTGCGGAAAAAATATCTCCAGTTTTGGCGCGAGTACGGAAGAAAAGAATCTCAAATCGATCTCTTAGATTGTCAAAAGGCGGCAACGGCGGCGATGCAAGAGGTAATTGCCGAAAAGATCGGGTTGTTTGGTAGTGCTGGCAAAGCTTGACTATCGCAGCAAGTAGCAAGTAGCAAGTAGCGAGTAAAAAATTTTTACTCTTGCCTTTTGCATCGCGGCGCGTTCCCTTGCGCCGTCTTACGGCGCGGGGTCGCCACTCCTTTTGTCTAACAAAACCGATTAATGTCCTAACCTACTAACGTAATGCTATAGTTTTCTACATTCGCTGTTCGATTAGCTCGATCGCCCGAGTGACTTGTTCGGGAAATATTACTACCAAACTATCTTTTTCTGCTCCCTCTAACCCCAAGTTAATTGCTTCTACCTCATTAAGTACGGTTTCGTAACTAGCATTGGGGTTCTCTTGATAGATACCTTTGGCTATTAGATCGGCTGCTTCCCCTGTTTTTCTGCCTCTAGAATCGTCATCTTCCTTGATAATAATGCGATTGAAAATTTGCGCTGCAATTCTACCAAGTAAAATCAAGTCTTCATCGCGGCGATCGCCAGGTCCACCAACTACGCCAATTCTCGTGCCTTCCCAGTTACGAACAAAATCTCCTACTGCTTCATATCCATGAGGGTTATGAGCGTAATCTACCAAAGCATGATAGTCTCCAACATCAAACAGATTCATTCTGCCTGGAGTTTGGTTTGCTGAAGGCTTGAAGGTACGAACGCCGCGTCGAATGGTTTCGATATCTACCCCTTGGACAAAAGCTGCCAAACAACCTGCCAGCGCATTAGCGATCATAAACGGTGCCATACCGCCCATAGTCATCGGTACTTTCACTGCTTTCTCCACTCTTAGAGTCCAGTTACCTTCTAGAATTGAAAGATAGCCATTTTCGTAGACTGCTGCCAGACCGTTACGACGGGTACTTTCGGCAATAAGTGGATTGTCGGGATTTAGAGAAAAATAAGCTACTTTACATTTAACCTGCTGCGCCATAGCTGCCACTAAAGGATCGTCAGCATTGAGAATGGCGTAACCATCGGGCTTTACGGTTTCGGGAACTACGCTTTTTACCCTTGCCATCTGTTCGATGGTATCGATGCCTCCCAAACCCAGGTGATCTGCTGCTACATTGAGTACGATGGCGATATCGCAGCGATCGAAAGCCAACCCAGAGCGCAAAATACCTCCTCTAGCGGTTTCTAGTACCGCTACCTCTACAGTGGGGTCTTTTAAAATCATGCCCGCACTATAAGGACCTGTGTTATCCCCTTTTTCCACCAAATAATTTTGAATATAAACGCCATCGGTAGTGGTATAACCAGTAATTTTTCCTGTCTGACGATAAATATGTGCTGTCAATCGGGTAGTAGTTGTTTTGCCATTGGTTCCCGTAATGGCAATAATTGGAATTCGACTGGGTTTATCGGGGGGAAACAACATATCCAGTACCGATGCGCCTACATTACGTGGCAATCCGCGACTGGGAGCGGCGTGCATTCTAAAACCTGGAGCGGCATTGACTTCGACAATAACTCCGTCTACCTGACGCAGGGGCTTACTAATGTCAGGAGTCACCATATCGATGCCCGCAATATCCAAACCAATTATTTTGGCAACCCTTTGAGCGAGCCAAATATTTTCGGGATGAATTTCATCGGTACGATCTACGGCAATACCACCCGTACTGAGATTGGCGGTATCACGTAAATAAGCGGTTTCTCCTTCGGGTAAAATGCGATCTAAACTATAACCCTGTTTTTCTAATACCGCTTCGGAAGTTTTATCGATCGCAATTTTAGTCAAGACATTATCGTGTCCCTCTCCTCGGTCGGGATTGCGGTTGGTAATTTCAATTAGTTCTTTAATGGTAGAGCGACCATCACCAACTACATGAGCGGGAATTCTTTCTGATACTGCCACTACTTTGCCATTAATTACCAAAACTCGATGATCGCTACCTCGATAGAAGCGTTCGACGATGACCGACCGCGTTTTAGAAGCCGCGCTAGCGAGATCGTAAGCTGCTTCTGCTTCATGCCAGCTATTAATATCAATAGTAATACCGCGCCCGTGATTGCCATCTAAGGGTTTAATAACAATAGGATAGCCACCAACGTCGTCAATTGCCGTTTCTAGCTCGTCTAGATATTGAATTACTGTGCCTCGCGGTACGGGAACTCCCGCATCGCCTAACATAGTTTTCGTTCCTTCTTTGTCACAAGCCAATTCTACAGCTAAAATTCCTGTATTTTGACTCAAGGTAGCCTGGATACGCTTTTGATGAATACCATACCCCAATTGCAGCATGGCTCTGGCACTCAACCACATCCAGGGAATTTTTCTAGCTTCGGCTTCTTTAATGATTGTTTCTGTTGAAGGACCGAGAGCGGTATTGGCTTTTAGATCTTTGAGATCGGCTAAATCTTGTGCTAATTCTGCTGCTGGATAGGTTCCCGTTTCTACTATAGATTTACACAGTCTGACTGCCGCTCGTCCTGCATAGCGACCTGCTTGCTCTTCGACATACTCAAAAACTACATTAAAAGTTCCTGGTGTTGAAGTTTCTCTGGTACGACCAAAGCCTACAGGCATCCCTGCTAATTCTTGTAGTTCTAATGCTACGTGTTCGACAATATGTCCCATCAGAGTCCCCTCACGAACTCTTTCTAAAAATCCCCCTCGATAACCGCGAGAGCAGTAATGCTCTATGGTGCCAGGTAAAACTTCTACTAAACCTTCATAGAAACCTGGAATTTCATTAGAGGGTTTCTCTGTCAATTCTTCCAGGTCGAGCAGCATCAAAATTAGCTTGTGTCGCCGAATGCTCCAATAGTTAGGTCCACGTAAGGTCTGGGTTTTCAAAATTTTCATGGTTAATTTCTCGTTCGATTCGGAGGCACAAAACAGCTATTCTGACTATTAGTCGCAGCGAGCTTCATCTTAAAACGACGAAGTAATCTGTGACTTAATAAGTTTCTCTTTTCTTGAAATCGGCTAACTGTTCTTCACGAACAATTTAGGAGTTTTTCATCGTGTTTTAAAAACTAGTAAAGGGTTGATGTTTTTGCAAGTCGTAGCGATCGCCATGAGCTAATACGTGTAGTTTTAAGTTGTGAATACTTAATGGTTCGCTACCTAAAGCTTGCGGTTGGTTAGTGTATGACAATTGACGGGCATCGATAATTGTCACCGTTCCCCTACCAAGAATTTGGATGGTATTGTCAGATTCAAACATGGCACAGGTATCTTCATCAATACCGATGCCGAGTAAGTTAGGATGTGAGGCAACTGCACTCAATAATCTTGCCAGACGATTGCGAGCATAAAAGTGTTGATCGACCAAAACTTCAGGAATAATGCTCAAACCCATTGCGAGATCTACTAGAGCGCGATTGGGAAATTCACCACTACTACCGCCAGCAATCATGTGTTCTCCCATTACTGCCGCTCCCGCACTAGTTCCTGCCAAACTTATTTCTTGTTTCTGCGATCGCTCGACAATACGGTTCATTAAAGGGGTTTCTGCCAGCAAGCCGCAGAGACGTAACTGATCGCCACCAGTCAAAAAAATTCCCGTACACTCATTTACAAACTTTAAATAGCCCGAATCTTCTCCTCCAGAGCGTTCGCGTACATCTAAAATCCTAACTTCTTTCGCTCTCATATCGCTAAATATCCGTTGGTAGCGATCGCCAATTAAAGTTGGCTCCCTTGAGGCACAGGGAACAATACCGATAACTGCTTCCGAACCTCCAGAACGATTTAAAAAAGTTTGTAATATTTCTCGCCCATGTATTTTGTCTTCAGCACCACCAATTACTAAAATGGCGTTTTTGGTTGATTGAGCAAAAGCAGTTATCTGAGTTTTTATTTCTGTATTAAACATAATTGGGCTTACAGACAAAAATCATTCTATATTAGTTGGTAATAACAAAAATAATAGTGTTAATCTAGCTAGTTCTTAAAATTAAAAAATCTTTTTATTGTTGAATTTATAACAATTAATATTTATCACCAAACATTATAGAGTTAAATAGTAAAGTTTGTTGAGATCGATTTTATTCGAGTTTGCTTATTGTATAAAATTTATGAGATTTTTGCATCGCTTTGTTTGGGAAAAACTTAATATACGATTGAAAATCGATACATTCGTTTGAATGACGATATCGCTCGATCTTATAAAACCTCAATCTTCGGTCATCATTCTTTAAAATACCGTGCAGTTTGATATCATTACTTTATTTCCTGAATTTTTCACCTCTCCCTTACAGACTAGTTTATTGGGAAGAGCGATTACCTCTGGCATTGCTACTGTTAATTTTACTAATCCTCGCGATTTTGCTACAGACAAACACCGTCGAGTCGATGACGAACCTTATGGTGGAGGAGTGGGCATGTTGCTCAAACCAGAACCTATTTTTAGTGCTGTAGAATCTTTAAAAATCTTACCGCAGACAGAGATTATTTTAATGACTCCCCAGGGCGAACCGCTCAACCAACCTTTGCTGAAAAAACTAGCTCGTCACCAACAGCTAGTTATAATTTGCGGACACTACGAAGGAGTTGATGAAAGAGTGCGCCAAAACCTGGTTACTAAAGAAATATCTTTGGGAGATTTTGTGTTAACCTGTGGCGAGATACCAGCTTTGGCTTTGATTAATGGTGTAGTCAGGCTGTTGCCAGGAACCGTTGGTAAAGAAGAATCACTCAAAACTGAAAGTTTTGAAACCGAACTGCTTGATTATCCTCAATATACCAGACCTGCTAATTTTCGCGGTTGGGAAGTCCCACAGATTTTGCGTTCGGGAAATCATCAGGCGATCGCCGAATGGCGCGAACGAGAAAGACTCAAGCGAACTAAGCAACGTCGCCCTGATTTGTGGCAAAAGTGGCAAGATCGCGAATGAAAGACTATAAATTAAATTTAGACAGAACTGACGATACAGTTTAAAAGATATTCAAGCTATAGGTAGACAAAAACGAAAGATACTGCCTTTACCTGGTTCGCTTTCTACTTCAATGACTCCACCTTGTAACTCTACCAGTCTTCGAGCGATCGCCAGCCCGATTCCCGTGCCTCCCGAATGACTGGAACGAGAGCGATCGGCGCGCCAAAAACGTTCAAAGACATAGGGTAAATCTTCTTTAGCAATACCTACTCCCGTATCGATAACTGCTACCCAAATATGTCGATTGTCCTGACAGGCTTTGACTGTAATCGTTCCCGTTTCGGTATAGCGAATGGCATTACCCAACAAATTAACTAATATTTGTTCGATACGGTCGAGATCGCCTAAAACTGGCGGTAAGTCGGAAGGACAATCGAGTTTTAAAGTAGGTCCTTCTTCTAGTAACTGATCGGCAAATCTCTCAACCAGGGAAGACAATAGAGGATACAGTTTGACCGAACGTAAATTAATCGATAGATAGCCTGCTTCGGCTTTAGAAAGTTCTTGTAAATCGCGAATTAATCTTTCCAAACGTCTAGTTTCTCTAACCAGACGCGAGTACATCTCTGGCGTACCCTCTAGTTTGCCATCAGCCAATTCTTCTAAATAACCGCGCATTACAGTTAGAGGGGTACGTAATTCGTGAGTGAGATCGCTAATTAATTCTCTACGTCTCTGTTCGACATTCCCCAAACTACTGGCCATAGAATTAAAGCTAACGCTGAGTTGGTTTAGTTCTGGGATTTGATTTTCTGGAACTCGTTCTTCTAAATCTCCTGCGGCAAACTTTTGCGTAATTTGTTTCATTTGCTTGACGGGTTGAGTAATGCGGCTAGAAAGTAGATAGCTCAATCCTGCAGCCGTACCTCCCCCAACAATTACTGAGACGATCGCACTACGATTCCAGGCATTTTCAAATCCCTCTACCAAATAGGTACGAGCAGAACGAACTGTAAATAAACCTCTTTTTTCTAATTGTTCTAAACGCAAAACAAACATTCGCGGTGAAGAAAATTTAGCGATCGCCACAAAGCTACCCAATCCCACCATCATGACTAAAAGGTGAGAAAAAAACAGACGAGTTCCCAAGCTTAATTTTGGCATTTATTGCCTTTTAGTTATTTTTGTATTTTGTACCAATTATCTCAAGCAATCGGTCGAATTTGCAGCAAAGTAATAGTGCGGAGCGGAATTTCAGCTAACCTATAATACTTAATGATAAAAAAAGACCTATGCCAGGAGAAAATTCAAAAGGTACAGCTTGCACTCCATTCAATGTGTCTCCTACTAGTTGAAAATCACTACTATTGTTAGCGTATGGAGTATAAGTGCTAGCACTACTGTAGACAGGATAATTTCCTTGAGCAGCAGTCAATTCTAATGAAGCTATTCCAGTATGCTCAAAGAAAATTAATTCTAGGTCGTGAGAACCAGTAGATAAATTAGTCGTTCCCCAGCGATCGGCATCAGGATGTAGAGCATTATCAACAATAACATCAGCACCGTCTATACGAAGGCGCACGCCGTCATCAGAATTAGTTAAAAATGTCCAATCACCCGCAGTATTTACTATTAGTTCAGATGTTACTCGAACAGCAAAATTTTCAACATTGGATACGAGAGGAATACCTGGAAAAGCATTGTTTTCACTGTAATTCCCTCAAGGCTGACCATATCCTGCATTACTTAAATTGATAGTATCGTAAGTTCCCGTTGCCGTACTACTATTACCATCAATTAAGGCATCAGCATCTTCCAAACTATCGACGGCAGTAGACGAGTTGAAAAAATCTACGGTAAAAGCATTTGCTTCTTCAGCAAAACTCAAACTAATTGCAAAAACAATTAATAGTAATACATTGTAAGATGTTTTGCTATTCACAAGAAATATATTAAGTTCAACTTCAAAATCTTGATTCTCCGCCCATTTGTAAACGAATAGTTTCGCCCAATCTTATGTAATGAATATAAATAATAATAAAAGTTAATTTAATTTTTCCCCAAATACTTTTTAGATTTCGATCGCCAAGAGTTTTTCTAATTGCCGATCTAACTGGCGGTTTTATTTTTAGTTTGAGAGGACGGCGATCGTTCCAGTCAAAAGTTCCTCCTGTAGTCCTAATAGCTTTTTTAACTAACTGAGCTACAGAATTTCTAGCTGGATGTGAAATCCTGACTTCATCAGCATAAATTATAGGATAACCATAAGCAAAAACTCGCTGACCCCAATTAGCATCGCCCCCAGATTTTAGTCGAGCATTAAACAAACCTACTTCTTTAAAAATCTGTTTGAAGGTAAAGAGATTTGCAGTTGCTCCATAGTGATGCTTTTCTACGTAGTCTTGCTGTTTTAAGTGACAAATTTTATCAAAAACTTCTGCTGCTGTAGGACGGTTGGTATTTTTAAAAAAAATATCTATTCTACCTGCAAATACAGCATAATCTGTTGAAGATAAAAGGCGTTTTACTCCTTTTTCTAACCAGTCGGCAGCAGGAATACAATCGGAGTCTGTAAAAGCTATTAGTTCTCCTTTAGCAATTTTAATTCCTTGGTTACGAGCAGCATAAGAACCTCGTCGTGTTTCTGTAGTTAAAACTACTCGATCGAAACAGGCGACAATCTCAGCAATACTTTCTTCTGAAGCATTATCTACAACAATAACTTCGTATAATTCTTGAGGGTAAGTTTGATTTTCTAAAGCTGTCAAACATAACTTCAGTCTCTCGCGATCGTTATAGACTGGAATAATCACCGAAACAAATTTTGCGACAATATTATTCATGTTTTTGCCAATCAAGCGAGCTAAACGATCGGTAAAATTATAATTAAACTCGATTTAATTTATCTCAGTGTTATTACCGATCTTTTTTAGTTTATAAACTTCTTTAAGTGTTCGTAATTAAGTTATCGATATTACTACAGAATTGTAATACGAATTACAAATTAATAGTTTAAAGTTCTTCGGGTTTTATCCTAATTCAAATAGCGAATACAAGTTAAATTGTAAGCTGTAAAGCTATAAAATAAACTACTAGTGTCTTTATTTTTTCATCTGGATATTATGAAACTATTAATAATAAAATTTTTTGCTCTAAGCATAGTTTTATTGTGTGGTATTAGATTAACAATCGTAATTTGAAATTTTGGTAGACTGTCAAGCAAAAAACCGTCCGATTGAAAGCAAATAATCGAACGGCAATATATTAAAAAATCAATTGATTCTGGTCGGTCGCCTATGACTCTCTATTCAAGTATCTTTGTAATTGAGTAAGAGCAACCGCTCCAATATTAAAAATAGCCCAACTAGCGGCGACTGCAATCGGTGCAACGACAATGAGAACACGCCAATCCATAAAAGTTTTTCCTCCCAAGAACGATCGATTTTATATTAAAGGTTTATGAATGCATGAATGGTAAGCACGCATAGTATATATATAAATGTACCAGCTTTTACGATCGATTTTAAAATTCCGTCTGGGCAAAGCAGGTCAGAGGTTATATGAGGCTTACTCCAAATTTGTTAACTTAAATCTAGGTCTGTTTTTTTACCCGCGTGAACTAAAGCCAGATCGGCATAGTGTCGAGCGTGTTCTAATAGTTCTTCAGCTTGGGCAGCAGAAACATCTTTAATTTTTTTGGCAGGTACACCAACAAAAAGCGATCGCGGCGGAACATCTTTAGTGACTACACTGCCAGCACCAATAATACTTTCTGCTCCTACCGTTACCCCATTTAAAACGATCGCGCCAATACCAATTAAGCATCCACGTTCGATATGTGCCGAGTGAATGACCGCTCGATGTCCTACGGTAACGTAATCTTCCAATATAGTTGGTTCCCCAGGATCTCCGTGTAAAATTGCGCCATCTTGAACGTTAGTGTACTCACCGATGATAATTCGTTCGACATCGGCTCTAACTACTGCACCGTACCAAATGCTAGAGTTTTTTGCTACAGAAACATCACCCATAACCGTAGCGTTTGTGGCTACGAAAGCTGCGGTTGAAAGCTCGGGATGTCTCCAAGATGAATGATTGGTATCAATAGAAGTGCGGTCCATAACGATATACTTATAAATACCTATATTTATTTATTATTTTTTGAATAACTATTCCGCTTGACATTGAAGCGTGATATAAGCTGAAAGAAAAACTTAGTTTGAACAATGAACCTTAGTTTACAATATCCCATATTCGGCTCGGAAATTTCTTGTCCACACTGCCGTAAAACTATACCCGCTTTGACCTTAACCGACACTTATCTTTGTAGTCGTCATGGTGCTTTTGAAGCCGATCCCAAAACCAAAGAATTGGTACATTTACCATCGGGAAGGCGTTGGCGACTTTGGCAAGACTGTTGGTATCGTCAACACACCCATCCAGACGGAATTCGTTTTGAAATTCACGAAGCTTTGGATCGGCTATATACGGAAGGGTATCGGGCTACTAAAGTAATTATTGCCAATCGCTACCGAGACTTAGTAAGTTCTTATTTAGAACGCGCTCATCCCTGGCGGGAAAATATAGATCGTAAAACACCAAAACTATACGGACTTCCCGTAGCTTTTAGTCCAGAGTCTCTAGACGAACCCCGTTGGGAAATAATCAATTTTTCTTTAGAAAAAGAACCAGGAGTTCCTCGTAATTATCCCTATCGTTTTTTACTCGATTAAATAATAATGCATCATGTCTCAATTCGTACGGCGAATATTCGTAGGGCGATCGCTTTTTACGAACAGTTAGGTTTTACTGTAGGCGATCGCTTTACTACAGGATATACCCTTGCCTGCTGGATGGAAGGCTTGGGAGGAAGAATCGAGCTTATTGAAATTCCTCAGCCCAAACCAGCACCCGATGCTTTTAATGATGAAAGTTATGTGGGCTATTACCATCTTTCTTTCGACCTGACAGAAATTACGACCGACTTGCCCGCTTGGTTGTCTAGTTTGCAAGCTAATTTAACCGAGGCTGCCAAAACCGATACTCAATTAGCTCGCTCGTTTAAAGTTTTATTAGAACCACAGCAGCAAATAATAGGCGATCGCCTTTACGAAGTCGCTTTTATTGCCGATACTGATGGTTTACCTCTGGAGTTTATACGGTGTTTGGAAAAAACATCGTAGTAATGGCATTTTATAAAACGCCATTACTACAAATCATGAAACGCTTTAAAATTTAAATTTTAAAAATTTTGCTCAATATTTCCTGAGAAACGTTAACATAAATTAACAACCTAGTATATTAAAAACAAAAATTGTGAGAATCGCCGCTAAATTCAAGCCACATTTTAAAAGTGTAAAAATATATATAGCGATTCTTTAATATAGATTTCATATCCTCAGCTATAGGAGGCTGTAAGAGTGAGTAAAGACAACAATAAAAAATGGCGTAATGCAGGATTGTATGTACTGCTAGCCATAGTTGTGGTGGCTTTAGGAACTGCCTTTTTAGACAGAGAACCTCAAAGCCGTCAAACTTGGGCATATAGTAAATTAATTAATGAAGTTGAAAACGGTAGAGTAGAAACCGTTAAGATTACTGCCGATCGCACTAAAGCGCAGGTAATTGACAGTGAAGGTACGCCAATTTTGGTTAACTTACCTCAAGATCGCGAATTTATCGATATCTTGAGTGAAAATGGCGTAGATATTGCCGTTTTACCCCAGAACGATGAGGGATTTTGGTTTAGAGCCTTAAGCAGCCTCTTTTTCCCAATATTGCTGTTAGCAGGACTATTTTTCTTATTGAGACGGGCGCAAAGCGGTCCTGGTTCGCAGGCGATGAACTTTGGTAAATCCAAAGCTAGAGTTCAAATGGAACCAAAAACACAAGTCACTTTTGGCGACGTTGCAGGCATCGAACAGGCAAAATTAGAACTAACCGAGGTAGTAGACTTTCTTAAAAATGCCGATCGCTTTACGGCAGTCGGTGCCAAAATTCCTAAAGGCGTATTGCTTGTAGGACCTCCAGGAACTGGTAAAACCTTACTCGCTAAAGCCGTTGCTGGCGAAGCTGGCGTACCTTTCTTCAGTATTTCTGGTTCGGAATTTGTAGAAATGTTCGTCGGTGTAGGTGCATCTCGCGTCCGCGACTTGTTCGAGCAAGCCAAATCTAATGCTCCCTGCATCGTGTTTATCGATGAAATCGATGCCGTAGGTCGTCAACGCGGTGCTGGACTTGGTGGTGGTAACGATGAGAGAGAACAAACTCTCAACCAGTTGCTGACCGAAATGGATGGTTTTGAAGGCAACACGGGAATTATTCTCATCGCTGCTACCAACCGTCCCGACGTATTAGATGCCGCTTTGCTGCGTCCAGGACGTTTTGACCGTCAGGTAGTAGTAGATCGTCCCGACTATGCAGGTCGTCAAGAAATCCTCAAAGTACACTCTCGCGGTAAGACTCTTTCTAAAGATGTCGATCTAGATAAAATTGCCCGTCGTACTCCTGGATTTACTGGTGCCGACTTGGCAAACTTACTAAATGAAGCAGCCATCTTAGCTGCACGTCGCAACCTGACCGAAATTTCGATGGATGAAGTCAACGATGCGATCGATCGGGTTTTAGCAGGTCCTGAGAAGAAAAACCGCGTGATGAGCGAAAAACGCAAAGAATTAGTAGCGTATCACGAAGCAGGTCACGCTTTAATTGGTGCTTTGATGCCAGATTACGATCCCGTACAAAAAATCAGTATTATTCCTCGCGGACGTGCGGGTGGTTTGACCTGGTTTACTCCTAGCGAAGATCGTATGGAGTCTGGTTTGTATTCCCGTTCCTATTTGCAAAACCAAATGGCGGTAGCTTTAGGCGGTCGTTTGGCAGAAGAAATTATTTATGGTGAGGAAGAAGTAACCACTGGTGCCTCTAACGATTTACAGCAGGTAACTAAGGTGGCACGCCAAATGGTCACTCGCTTTGGTATGAGCGATCGCCTGGGTCCTGTAGCTTTAGGTCGTCAAAATGGTAACGTGTTCTTGGGGCGCGATATTGCCTCCGACCGCGACTTTTCCGACGAAACAGCGGCGGCGATCGACGAAGAGGTACGTAACTTAGTAGATCAAGCCTATCGTCGTGCTAAAGAAGTGTTAGTCAAAAATCGTCATATCTTAGATCGCCTGGCAGAAATGCTAGTAGAAAAAGAAACTGTCGAAGCTGACGAGTTACAAGCAATTCTCAATGAAAATGAAGTAACAATGGCGGCATTAGCTTAGTTTTAACGACTGCATCGCTCTCGATGCGGTCATAAATAGCTTGTTTAGCAACAGCATCTTGAAAACTTAAGATGCTGTTTTTTCTTGGGATTTGGCACTCGTTATACGCTAAGCCAATAATTGCATCTTGAATTGGCTTAACAATGTTATCAACATCCATTGCAACTGAATCATAAAAATAAGTTACTTGCAACATAACAGAGCCAGTAGCTGTTTTCTGCTTTGACGACCAGTATTTATTCAGCCTCTTGCTTTACAGTTTCTTTCCAATCTTTTAAACGCTGTCGTCTGCGAGTCTGTTGAGATACTGGAGGACCATTAATTATAAACTCAAACCCTGTCAAAGTATTGCTAAAAATTAATTGAGATTTTAAAACTATCTCATATAAACAAATCACAATTATTGCAATCTTATCTTTAAGATTACAAAATTGTAATTTTAATTCTCGATCGGGGTGTTTGTAGCATCCGAATCTGTTGGAGATAACTCAGCAGCAGATGTAATAAAAATTGTAAAATAAACGACAGATATTTAATAAAGATAACTATTGATAAATTATATGAGTAAAGGAACGCTATTTGATAAAGTTTGGGATTTACATACCGTTGGTACTTTGCCTTCAGGACAAACTCAGTTATTTATCGGCTTGCATTTGATTCACGAAGTAACTAGCCCCCAGGCATTTGCCATGCTGCGCGAGCGAAATTTACAAGTCTTATTTCCCGATCGCACTATTGCTACGGTAGATCATATCGTTCCCACCGAAAATCGCCAGCGTCCTTTTGTCGATGTGTTAGCAGAAGAAATGATGCAGGCACTAGAAAATAATGCTAAAGACTACGACATTAGATTTTATAATGTCGGTTCGGGCAATCAGGGTGTGGTTCACGTTATTGCCCCCGAACAGGGATTGACTCAGCCAGGGATGACCGTTGCCTGTGGTGATTCTCACACTTCTACTCATGGTGCCTTTGGCGCGATCGCTTTTGGTATTGGTACTTCGCAAGTAAGGGATGTTCTCGCTTCTCAAACTCTGGCTCTCACTAAGTTAAAAGTCCGCAAAATTGAAATTAACGGCGATCTTGCCCCTGGCGTGTATGCCAAAGACGTAATTCTCCACGTTATTCGCAAACTAGGGGTAAAAGGTGGCGTGGGATATGCCTATGAATATGCAGGAACTACCTTTGAAGCCATGAGTATGGAAGAAAGAATGACTGTATGTAATATGTCTATTGAAGGTGGTGCGAGATGCGGCTATATCAATCCCGATCGCACTACTTTTGAATATCTTAAAGGTAGAGACTTTGCTCCTAAAGGAGCGGATTGGGATAAAGCGGTACAGTGGTGGCAGAGTATCCGCAGCGATGAAGATGCTGAATACGACGATGTAGTGACTTTTGATGCAGCAGAAATTGAACCTACAGTAACCTGGGGCATTACCCCTGGTCAAGGATTGGGAGTGAGTGAAGCTATTCCCACTACCGAAAGCCTTCCTGCTAACGAACGGGCGATCGCCGAAGAGGCATATAGCTATATGAAATTAACTCCTGGCAAACCTATAAAAGGAACTAAAGTAGACGTTTGCTTTATCGGTAGCTGTACTAATGGCAGGTTGAGCGATTTGCAAGAAGCAGCGAAAGTTGCCCAGGGCAAACGGGTAGCATCGGGAGTTAAAGCTTTTGTGGTTCCAGGTTCGGAAAGAGTCAAACAAGAAGCAGAAGCTGAAGGTTTGGATAAAGTTTTTCTCGAAGCTGGTTTTGAATGGCGCGAACCAGGCTGTTCGATGTGCTTGGCAATGAATCCCGATAAACTTCAGGGCGATCAAATTAGTGCTTCTTCTTCCAACCGCAACTTTAAGGGTCGTCAGGGTTCGGCAACTGGTAGAACCTTACTGATGAGTCCTGCAATGGTGGTAGCGGCAGCAGTAGAGGGTAAAGTTGCTGACGTGCGCGAATTAGCTGAGAGCGATCGCTATTCTGCGGTTTGAGTTGCCAACCTCAAAATAAGATAAGGGAAATGTTGTCTTACTGACTGGTTGGAATGAAGAATTAAGTTATGTTATAAAACAGAGTTCGATCGACATTTCATTTCAAAAATTGATTATAGAGGAGAATAATATGGAATCAGGAATTCCTGATGCGATTAAAACTTGGTCGCAGTTTGGACATCCAATTTTTATGTGGATCTTATTAGGTCTTACAGTTTATGCTTTGTATCTAGGCTGGCAGGTTCGCGTGACTCGCGATGCCGATAAAGAAACGCGCAAAGAGCTAGTTAAGAAAAATTTTGGTAGGAGACATCATAAAGTAGGTTCGATACTTTTAGCTTGTATGGTATTGGGCAGCATTGGCGGCATGGCGGTTACTTATATCAACAACGGTAAGCTTTTTGTCGGTCCCCATCTGCTTACAGGATTGGGTATGACTGGTCTTATTGCTACATCTGCTTCGTTAGTTCCCTTATTACAAAAAGGCAATAATTTTGCTCGCTATACCCATATTTCTTTGAATCTCATTCTTTTAGGATTATTTAGCTGGCAAGCTGTAAGCGGAATGCAAATCGTACAAAAAATTATTAGTAAAATGTAGAGTTTACTGAGATTTTAAAGATTTAACTATTGTTTTATCAAACGGACGTAAGGTTTTTAAAGTTGCTTTACGTCTTTTTTTTATTTAGTGCGCAAATATTGATAATTTTCCTGAGTTGACAGAAAAAGATATTAGAGCCTGTTTAGAGTTTGCCGCCGATCGCAATCGACGCATAGTAACTTTGGTAAGTGCAGATTGAAACTGTTATTTGACCAAAATTTGATCCGCAAACTAGTGACGCGTTTGAACGATCTTTTCTCTGAATCTAGCCATGTTCAGTTTCATCAGTTAGCAGACAAGACAGATACAGAAATATGGGAGTTTGCTAAGTTAAACGACTTCTGCATTGTGACTCAAGATGCAGACTTTGGTGAACGAAGTCAATTATACGGTTCTCCACTCAAAGTAATTTGGCTACATTAAATCACTTGTTTAAATTAAAATACTGTTTGGGATGCAATCCATGACGTGCTCTTAGTTTATATCCATCTGAATAGATAATTGCAGGCTTGGTTTCATTGTGCAATCGATCTCGGTCGTCCACAGACAACTCAATCGGGCGATCGCAAACTATACAGATGCGTTGGGCAGGATAAAACCATCCACACTCTGTAAACACTGCTTGAAGAATAGTCCAAAGCTCAGAGTCATGAACGCATTTAAGAATTGAGATGCAGAAATCAAACAAACTAAACCAACTGCTTAATTCTTCAGGCTGAACCCAGCTAGATGGATAATCCAAATTCCAAGAGCGTTTAATTATAAGAGCATTGCAAAGTTGCTTAAAAACAGTCTCGCTTAATTGGACGATTATCGACTTCCATAAGTTATCAATAGGACTTCGATCTGAGGGATATAACCCATAATTTTTACCTATCTTGCAATTTAATGATTGTCCACGGCACTTCTGCTTTACAAGTTTTCGACCAGTATAAGGACTATCGGCAAATACAACTACAGGCTCATATGCTGATTTATTGGCAGTATAAAATTGATGAATAGCTTCAGTAGCTTTTTGCCGATCGATAGGAGTAGTCTGAAAGGCTACTGCTCGCCATTTTTTGCGATAAACATCTAAAGCAGTAACTTGAAACTCACTAATAAATTGAATTTTTATGCCTAATTTTTGAACTAATAGTTTTTTTATGTCTATATCTGACTCTGATAATAGCCATTTTCGCTCGATTTTATTAGGTGGTAACTCTTGTAAAAGTATCTTTTTGATAGATTTCTTTTTTTCCTTTGTGTACCATTCAGGTCGCCACTGTTCTGGAAGAAGTTTTCCATACTGAGCAGGTAATACGACTCCACAGTAAGCGTAGACACAAAAACCATCTGAGAAAGCTAATGCAGGTTTTCCTTCTGCATGTAAACGTTGTTTAGCATCAAAATTAACATATGTTGGGTGGTCAGAAATAATACAAACTTCTTCAAATGGAAATATCCAACCACATTCTGTTAATAAAGTTTCAAAAAGTTTCCATAGTTTAACATCGTGTTCACAGTTTAAACAATTGCAAAGCCAATCTAGATAACAGCCATCACATGCCCAATATTCAGGAGCAATATAGCAATTGCTATAATTCCAAGCTTGAGTTTGGAAAGTTACCCAAGCAGGTCGCCATGCTTGTGCCCATAATACTGAAGACAAACACATATGTAATTGATGGTACAATTGCGTTTGCAACTCATAGTTTGGTTGTTGCTTGAGTTTTGCTGGATAGACTCTTACATCTGAATAGCCAGTGATTTGAAGTGTAATTTCTTCTTTCAAATGTCTTTGAAACTGCTTGCTCAAACTAAGAAAAGGAGAGTAACTCTGCCTCTCTATCAAGTTTTGCAACATAGAGGTGCCACTAAAAGGACTATCGGCAAACAATAAAATTGGGACAGCTCGATCGAGCCGCTTGTAAATCTTTTCGATTACATCTTCTGCTTTTGAGCGGTTAATTCTGTTCGTACTGGTCGCAATTCTCTTCCATTTTTCTTTGTAGCTTGAAACAAGCTTGAGTTGCTCAGATGTAGGAGAAGGAAGAGATTTAACCATATTTCGATTATTATCTTTGCTTATACTTTTTGCAATTCTAAAATTGATAATTTCGTCTCAAGATAATCGAAAAAAATAATAAGTAAACAATGCAAGCCTTTTTATCTAACCACCACTCACAGGAGGAATCAATACCACCTCATCGCTGTCTTCAAGCAAAGTATCGGCTTCAACAAATTTTAAGTTGACTCCAAAACGAGTAATATCGCGCCACTTGGCTAATTCTGGTTTTTGTTCGATTAAGTAATCTAATACCGAATCTACTGTAGTTGGTTGGGGAAAGTTTAGATTTAGTTCTGGTTTGCCAAAAACTTCTTGATAAACGGCAAATAGCTTGACTGTAATTGCTATTGATGAGTTCGATCTATCCATAAATTATTCTTCTACCTGATAGCCAAATTCCGCCAAACGCAAGCGCGACTGTCGCCATTTTGGTTCTACTTTAACAAATAACTCTAAGTATACGTTGCCCGAAATTAGCTTCTGTATTTGCTGGCGTGCAGCAGAACCGATCGCCTTGAGCATACTGCCTTTTTTACCGATGAGAATTCCTTTTTGGGAATTGCGTTCGACATTGATTGCGGCATAAACTTTAGTGATTTTTGGGGTTTCTTCGACCTTTTCGATCGCAATTGCTACTGAATGGGGAACTTCCTGTTTGGTTTGTAGTAGTATTTGTTCTCGAATTAGTTCCGCCATAATAAAGCGTTCTGGTTTATCCGTAACTAAATCGGGAGGATAGTAATATGGACCTGATTCTAAATATTCAACTAACGAGTTTTGTAAGCTGGGCGTTCCTTCCCCTGTTATTGCCGAAAACTTGACTAATGACCAGTTGCAATCGCCTATTAATTCTTTATAGCTATCATCGATAAAACTATCAGTATCCGATCGCAAATCTATTTTATTTAAGCCCAAAATTACGGGAACAGAACTATTTTTTAACAAGTCGGCTATAAAGCGATCGCCCGTTCCTGCCTTTACCGAACCATCAACGACAAATAAAATTAAATCTACAGATTCGATCGCTATTTTGGCATTTTTAACTAATACCTTACCTAATTCGTGGTGGGGTTTGTGTATTCCTGGCGTATCGACAAAAATTATTTGCGCTTTTTCTGTGGTTAAAATTCCCTGTAAACGATTGCGAGTAGTTTGAGCGACGGGAGAAGTAATAGCAACTTTTTGTCCGATCAAATGATTCATTAAAGTAGACTTACCCACATTCGGTCTACCAATAATGGCGACAAAACCAGATTTGAAACCTTCTGGCGCGATAGGAATAGTTGTTAAAAGTTCGTTCATGATTAAAGTTCTAAAATATCTAAAACGTATTCTCCTTGATTGACGCAATTATTAGTAGAAATATCGAAAACTATTCCTGAAGTTTCGGCACAAATATCAATTACTTCTGGTGGCTGCTGCTGTTTATTGAAGCTTAAAAGCTGATACAAGCGATCGCCAGCGATCGCTTTAGTTCCTAAAGGTAATCTCGCTTGAATCATACCTCCAGTAGGAGCATAGTAACTAATAATTTTATCTCTTTCTACTAAATTTACTTTTCCTGCGATCGCTGGTTCATCTAACTGCAAGATATTTTTATAAGTTAGATAATTAATAATCCCCTTAAATCCTTTGTCGATAGAATCGGGGTTCATTAACATACCAGAACCTAATTCTAAAGTCCAAGATTCAACATCAAAACGAATATCTTTACCTAATTTTTTTAGCTCTCGTTCCAATGCCAACCAGGGTTTTAAAAAAGCCTCATCAAAAGCATCTCCATCATATTCATCGAACAAAATTGCATATTCTAATAATAAATATGGAGCGGAATTTTCTCGATCTTGAAAACAAAAAGTATAGTCGATCGCTTGGTTGCTAGAACTATGAATATCAATTACATAATTAGCATCCAAACACAAAGATTGTAGTTTAATGCGATATTGTTTGCTAATTTCTAAACTACTAGGTTCTTGTAGGGCGAATATTTCTTCTTGCCAGGCGGCTAAAATTTTATCGAGATAGTTTTGTCTAATTGCTTCTGGTTTGTTATCGATTTGAGATTTAGCAAACTTTTCTAAATCTTCGCATTCTTTTTCATAATCCCAAAAAATACGATTCCAATTTTTGCCATCGTAACTATTAAATCTTCCTGTAGAAAAAAAATGCGATCGCTGATTTACACCCAAAGGATTACAGACGGGAACTAGCCAAATTTCGCCGTTAATTTGCGACTCGTCTAAATTAGATAAAAATTCAATTAGCTGATAGATAACTGCATTACCGACAATCTCTGCACCGTGTAGATTAGCTTGAATATAAGTTTTTTTACCAGGCTGCCTACCAATAAATTTATATACCTGTAACGCAATATTATCGCCAGAAGCTAGTTTGCAAAGTTCGATAGTAGAGATGTTGGGAATCATTAGACTGTATGTTTGTTCAAAGAACGAGCTATAGCAATTTTTTAGTAATCCTACTTCATTCAAGGGAATGGGCAGAAGTTTTATAAGTATTATCTGACACTAAGATTCTATTAATCTCAATTTTTTTATCAGAAGTTTTAAATGCGACATCCTATACAAATGATAAATATTCTCAATTGTATATGAAGTTGTCATAGTTTTTAGATGCTGCGGTATTTCTTATTTCTACAAAAATATTTTCGTTTTTATACCGATAATTCTAATGGTGGCTTACATTCCAAAGTTATTTTGTCACCCGATCGCGGATGAGTAAAGCCCAAGCGATAAGCGTGAAGGTAATAACCGCAGTCACTAGGAACGGGAAGTTTTTTATCCTCAGAGATTGATGAAATAAGGCGCGGTTTTCCTCCAGGTAAATACAAAGGATCGCCTAGTAAAGGAAAACCTGCTGCTGCTAAATGAATTCTGATTTGATGGGGACGACCAGTAAAAATAGTTACTTCTACTATAGTGCGATCGCTCTGACGAGACAAAACTCGGCATTCGCTACGGGCAGATTTGCCTTGAGAAGTTGCACCGTAAATGTAGCCTAAACTAGAATGGGGAATTTTGCCGATGTGATCGCTAATAATTAGATGTTGGGGAATGTCAGTACCAGACACTAAAGCTAAATATACTTTATCAATCGAATTAGTTCGCAGTTGGTGACTCAAGCTAGATTTTGCCAGGTGCGATCGCGCTAGCAGCATTATTCCTGAAGTTCCCCTTCCCAAACGATGCACTGGTACTGGTATAGGTTGTGAATATTTTTGTTGGAGTTGCCACCATAGAGTATGTTCTAAAAAACCACCTCCTGGTAGTACGGGAAGTCCTTTGGGTTTGGCGATCGCTAGTAAATCGCTATCTTCATACAGTACTGTAAAATCTAGAGGAACTGGCGGTTCGTTCCAAGGTGGACGATGATAGGCCAACTTTTGTCCTGCGGTCAATTTGGTTTCGGGAGTTGCAGGACTTTCATCGAGTAAAATCTGTCTTTTAATAATTCTTTCTCGCCATTCTTCTTTACTAGAGTGACGGTATTTGCTGTTGTAATACGATAAAATCGTTTGTCCCGCGTCGAATTTATTAACCCGTTCGCGATAAATCCAGCCTTGATTCATACCAGTAGGGCGAATCGCAATTCGCTATAGTTCTTCGATTTCCATCTGTCTTCTTTTGAGGGGAACTGATTTGGTATCTGCTTGGGGTAATTCCAATGGCTGTTTTTCTTTTTCTTTAACTTTATTAGGTAACAATACTGGTAGGGGTTCTACTTCATCTAACCAGTAGCTGGCAACAGGGAGAGTGTGTTCTAAATCTTCTAGCAGTCTGGGAATAATCATGATCGAGTGGAGTTCGCCAATCCGTTCTGCTTCGTGCATTCCCGCATCAACTGCGATCGCTACATTAGAGATCGAACCGCGAATAATTGCCGTACACAAACCATCGCCAATTTTTTCATAAGAAGCTAACTGTACATCTGCTGATTTCAACATCGCGTCTGCCGCTCCTACCATAGCAGGAAAACCTCTAGTTTCTACCAATCCGATCGCACGGTTACTAAGGCGACTATAACCCCTTCTGCTTTGAGTAAGTTCTAATAAATGACTGCCAATAGGAAATACGGCTTCTAGATTGGGCATTGGTCGGGCTAAAACCAGTTTAGATACCAAGCTGCCAAATTGTTCCGCTGTTCTAGCACCTTCTTCTACAGCTAATCGCACATCGGCAATATTACCTCTAACCACAGCAGTACAGTATCCACTACCAATCTTTTCATAACCAACCATGGTTACTTCAGCCGATTTGAGCATCATATCGGCAGTACCGACAATGGCTGGAAAACTTCTAGTAGATACTAATCCCAAGGCACTGTCTTGAAACGGATGTTCTTTTAACGAAGGTTCTGGTATGGACTGATTTGTAGTTGGGTTTTGCCTCCGATAATCTAGATTAGTCATTCAATACTTCCTAATATAAAAATGCCCCTCATACCTAGTTTAAGCTAGAACAATAGATTCATGCTTATACCAAACATAGAATTTGTCTATGAAAACCATAAATAATTTGGTTCATAGACTAAATTTCTGCCTTTATTTAAACAAAAGCCACCATAAGGGCAAGATGAGTGGAAAAGCAACCGTACTGAGCAAAATACTGCTGGCAGCTATTTGTCGATTGAGATCGTACTGTTCGGCTAAAATCACGTTAACAAATGCAGTAGGCATACCAGACATTAACACCAAAGCCAAACGACCATCTCCGCTTACACCCATTAAAGTCAGACTCAAGCCTGCTAGCAAAGGCAAAATAAAGATTTTAATAGCTGTAGACGACAAAACTTCGTGCCAACTGGCAATTTGCTGAATCGTGCTTAACTGCATTCCAATCAGCAAAAAAGCACCAGGAACGACGAATAAACTTGAGGTTTGGATTCCCGATTCAATCGGATTGGGCAGCCATAAATCTTTACTCAACCAACCTACAATAAAAGCCCACAAAGAGGGAATCAAAAAAATGTGTCCTAGCTGTTGCCGCCAATTAGGTTGTCGGTTGGAATGACTGTAATAATTAGCCAAAAGTACTCCCAGACCATAACTACCTAAGACATTGTGAGCTACACCATAAATAACAATCCAACTCCAGTAGGCTTGACTGACCAAAGCTGGAGCGACAGCCAAACCAATAAAACCAGTGTTGCCAAGCATAGAAGCTAAAACAAAGCTACCTTTACTAGTTCTACTATTATTAGCGATTGCAGGTCGCTCTGTAGAATTCTCAACAGGATCGGGAGAATAGGTAGAAGAAAGCGATCGCCGATCGATAACTGCCACAGGTAAAGGATTGTGAAGCTTAGATGAAGCTTTCATTGTCGGAACAGCTTCACCGTAGGGAACTGTTCTCTGAGAGTTTCCCGACCTATAGGTATTAGAACTTAGAGAGCGATAACCCCAAGGCACGCCAAATTTTATTGATGAATTCGATCTTTCGTAGTCGCAACCAGTCTCTGGTTCTACATAAATTTCCGTCTTTGGAACTGTTCCGTTGCCTGGATGAAAATTAGTCTCGCAACGAAATCCATAAATGTTTAAAGCAGGTAAGGAATCTGTGGCTGAAGTTTTTTGGCTTTTATAAAGGGGCGTGCGTACTCTATTTTGGCGATTGGCGAAGCCAGCGGAGGGGCTGTCACCTGAATTTACTTCAGGTGCTTGTAAGCCCCGTCGCCGAGCGCGATCGCCCGTATTGTAAGCTTTTCTAGAGAATAATTTGCTTGAGTTTCCGTACAGAACTTTTACCCGTGTCGGCACAAACTTCGTTAGCTGCTCAACTGGGTTCGACCACCGTGTTTTTTTGATATTAGTCAAGTGATGTGATGATTTCTGCCGCGATTGGCTATTGCCAAAAAAATTAAAAGCTTTCCAGCAAAATAAAGCCAGGCACATTCCTACCAGAAACATCACAATAGCTACTGTGGGTGGAAGTAAAGCTGTTTCTTGAAAATTGGAGCGACGAACTAAAGCTAAAATTTGCCAGGGAATTCCAATCCAATACAAGAGTTGTCCGAGTAATTTTGGGGTTTTAGCGGTAATAAATCTTCCCCGCGATAAAAAAATTCCCAGGCTTGTCCAGAAAATACTTTCAGCAACTATGAACATTTAAGATCGTTAAATTATTTGACTTGGCAGTTTGCAGAGAAAAAAACTCGCTCGATCGCTAACTTGCGATCGCTAAAATACCAATTGCTTAAATCCAAACTGTTTAAACCTCAACATTTATTTTTAGTCAAGCTACTTTATACTTTTCTTAACAGCTTATTTTAGTATTATTAAACCAAAAAACGCACCAGATTTCTACTAAATTTTGGGCAGAACGTACTGCAATTTATTTAAATTTTTAAATTCCAGGTTAGCTGATTGAAAAGTTTGCCAATTTTATTAAACCTCATAGTTTCTATTGCAATTGCATTTTAAAACATTAAAACTTAAGAAGTGTAATGTATAAGGTGAATCGCAATTTTTTATGTATTTTACTTGACAAAAATTGATAGCAGTTTTCAAAATTTTCAAGCAAAATATAGCGTTTCTTATAGTGGTGAGGTACGCGCTCTACGCTCAAGATAAATCACTCAAACCCTAGTGCCTAGTGTCTGGTAAGACCGAAGTGTACCTTATTCAACCGAGAATTGCTATATACGTGCGGCAACTTTTGGTTGCCTGAGCTACACTGCCTTCCAAACAGCTATTTTGAATAAGTTATATCTTTAATAGCCTTAGAGTTGTAGCTTGGTAGATTGAAAGTTGCAATCGCGAGGCGGATGCCCTGCCTGTAAAAGCCGTACTCATGTCGCTTGCAAAAAAAAAGCTACAATTAAGGAAAAAAGTAGATAGTAAGTTCGCGCTGCTGTAAAATAAATTTTGTTAGTGAAAACGCCGCAAAACACCCCGATTAATTTTGATTCTATAGATTCTGCCCTGGCCGATATTAAAGCAGGACGTTCGATAGTAGTAGTAGACGATGAAAATCGAGAAAATGAAGGCGACATTATCTGCGCCGCTCAGTTTGCTACGCCGCAGACTATCAATTTTATGGCAGTAGAAGCCAGAGGACTAATCTGTCTGGCAATGACTGGCGAACGTTTGGATAGCCTGGATCTGCCATTGATGGTGACCAAAAATACCGACAGCAATCAAACAGCTTTTACAGTTAGCATCGACGCTGCACCAAAACTTGGGGTAACTACGGGAATATCTGCTGAAGACCGCGCTCGGACGATTCAGGTAGCAATCAATCCTGTCAGCCGTCCCGAAGATTTGGTACGTCCGGGACATATTTTTCCTTTGAGAGCTAGAACGGGCGGGGTTTTAAAACGGGCGGGACATACAGAAGCAGCCGTAGACCTGGCGAGACTGGCAGGTTTGTATCCTGCGGGCGTAATTTGCGAAATTCAAAATCCTGATGGTTCGATGGCGCGGTTATCTCAGCTAGTCGAATATGCTCGTCAACATCAACTAAAGCTAATTAGCATTGCCGATTTGATTAGTTATCGCCTGCAAAACGATCGCTTTGTCTACCGAGAAACAGTTTGTAAATTTCCCAGTCAGTTTGGCGATTTTCAAATTTATGCCTATCGCAATACCCTCGATAACAGCGAGCATTTGGCAATTGTCAAAGGAGAACTGGCAGAACTTGCCGCCAAACCAGCTGTAGTTAGAATGCACTCCGAATGTCTCACGGGGGATGCTCTCGGATCGATGCGCTGTGACTGTCGAATGCAGCTTCAGTCGGCTTTAAAAATGATCGAGGCACATGGTTTGGGAGTAGTAGTTTATTTACGCCAGGAAGGTAGGGGAATTGGCTTGGTTAACAAGCTTAAAGCCTATACCTTACAAGATATTGGTTTGGATACGGTAGAAGCAAACGAACGCTTGGGATTTGCTCCAGATTTACGCGATTACGGTATGGGAGCGCAAATACTCAACGATTTGGGCATTAAGCAAATTCGTTTGATTACTAACAATCCTCGTAAAATTGCGGGTTTAAAAGGTTATGGTTTGGAAATTGTCGATCGCCTGCCGCTATTAATTGAAGCCAATGACTATAATTCTGAATATTTGGCAACCAAAGCCAAAAAGCTCGGTCACTTGCTGCTGCAAACTTATTTGATTACCATCGCTATATCTTGGAAACAAGAATTAAATTCTGTTGCCGCTCGCTATCAAAAACTGGATAAAATACGCTATCTAGCTCAAACTCACGATTTTCTACTGCAAGAAGAAGCTAGACCTATTGCCGTTGCTCTATTCAACCGTTCGTCGTTGATTTTTCATCTAGGTTTCGACCAGCCAAACTTAGCCACCTCAGATTGGTATCGAGATTGCCATCATCCTTATATGTCGGGGATAGCCAATTTACTAGATACTTTAGTAAGTTGGCACGAAGTAGAAAGTTTGGAGTTTTTGCTCGCTCCTGGTGACGATCCGATGACGGGGTTGCAAGTAAACCTCGATCGACAAACCTATCCCTTGACCACTAAGCCATCCGAACTCTGTGGAGATTTAGCCAGTCAGACTATTTATAGTTTTAGTCGCTAAAGTACAAATTCAAACTGACTTTTTAAATTTATTACTCAATTTGAGCAAATTACCGCCAAACAAATAGCGATCGCTGCGTTTGAGCAGTCCTTTCAAATCGGTTTCAAAATAGCTGGTTGTAGCTCTTTTGATTCCTCTAACTAAGTCATGGCGACCTCTAGCTTTTAGAGGTTCGATTAAATCTTGGTAGCAAGACAGTGTATATAGATCGCTAATATAGGCTGCTTTAACTAACAAGTCTTCAGATAAGTCAGAAGCAGAAAATGCCGTAGCGCGATCGAGTTTATCTAAGGCTATGAGCGTAGTCATAGTTCTGACACATTTTTCGCATTTACCGCAGTTTAATTGTCCCTGGCGATAGCTTTGGTTTTCGCTACAGACTCTCAGGTTTTGCAAACCCATATCCCAGTCGGCAATTAGCTTAGTCTTAGCCCATCTAGACAGAGTAAGATCTTCATGAGTAATCTGTAACTCGCTACTGCTATAGTTAGGATCGATTAAAGGATGAGAACCCCAGGGTGCTAGATGTTCTAAATTGTAGGTCGAGGCGATCGATACCGTACTAAATCGCGATGCCAAGGCATGAGCTACAGCCGCTAGTGCCGCACCTTGATACTCAAATTTCCAAAAATTAAAATCTCGGTCTAAATCTTGTAAGTGAGAATAAATATTAGTGGTAACGGGAATCAAATTTAGCCCTGCATCTACGGCGATTTTAGTAGTTGCCTCAATTACTTTTGTGTAAGACTGTTCTGGTTCGGTTTCGCCGCTCAACAGTCCGTAAATCAAAATCCCGTCTTTTACCGCTCGCGGATGTTCCTCGGCAAAAGCCAGACGGTTGGTTCTCAAAGCCGATAGAGAATCTACGCCACCCGAAAAAAATAAACCCGCTCGCTTGCTTTTCGGCTCTGTTAGCGATCGCTTGCGAACTATAGCCTCAATAGGTATGGGCTTACGTTTTTCTCCATACCAGTAGCTAAAGATTTCCATTACTGCGGTCAAACCCTTATATAATTCAGGAGAAATTTCTGCATCGATAGCAATTCGGCTTTCTCCGTAGCGCATGGCAGGAATTATCCCCGCAATTAGAAAAGCCTGGGGATTAGCGGTTAAATCTTCGGCAAAATCCTCTGTAGTTTCAAAAAAAATTTCCTGACTGGGGCGATCGCGCTTTTCCCAAACCAACGTAGCTATAGCTCTTTTATGACCGCTATCGATCGCAGTTCTAATATTTTCAATTCTCATGTTTGTAGCGAGTCAGCAAGTTACGAATTACTTCATATTTCAAAAGTATTGTAACAGATTGCCAGCTACATTGTTACTACTTTAATAATGAGCAATTATTATTTAGCATTCAACATTTAACAATGTTCGCTGCTCACTGTTTATTGCTCGCTGTTCATTGTTCATTGAAAAATTGTTATAAGACTTGCGCTCTCAACCAGGCGACAGGTAAAGCCAATGACTTTTTATAGTTGGGTACGAAAGCCCTACGGCTAAACACATCATAGTTATTAGCTTCGATCGCGTCTAAAATTCCTTGATAGAGCATTAGAGCCGACCACACCGCCAAACGAGAATCCAGATAGCGAATTCCTATCTCTGCCTGCTGATAGTAGTTTCTCGCTCGTTCGATCTGATAGCGCATAATTGCTCGCCAGCGATCGTCGATAACTCCTGCTAAAAGTTCCTCTTCGGTGTAGTTAAAAGCAGCTAAATCTTCTAGAGGCAAGTAAATGCGATCGCGCCTGGCATCTTCACCCACATCCCGTAAGATATTGGTTAGCTGCATGGCAATGCCCAAACTTACCGCTTCATCTGTAGGAATGTATGTCGTGCCTTTTTCCCAGGGAACAGAATTAGAGCGATTTTTGATGCCCAACACTGCGTTTGACATCAAACCTACCGTACCTGCTACCCGATAGCAATAGAGCTTTAGCTCTTCAAAAGTTTGATAGCGATTGCGGTTTAAATCCATTTGTTGTCCTGCAATCATGTCTCGAAACGGCTGAATATCAAGGGGGAAACGGTTGATGGTGTCTACTAAGGCAACATCTGTATCATCAATGGGCTGTCCTGCAAAAACTGATTCTAGCTGCCGTTCCCATTCTGCCAGAGTTTCTTGAGTTGTATATTGTGCTTTGGCACCGTCTACCAGTTCGTCGGTCATACGGCACCAAGCATAAATTGCCCAAATAGCCCTACTTTTTTCTTTGGGCATCAACAAAGTGCCGAGATAAAAAGTTTTGGCATATTCTGCCGTAACCTGACGGCAGTATTCATAAGACTCGGCGGTCGAGACGAGATTTTTTTTCGGTTGTGATTTTGGTAGTTGCAACATTCACAAGCAAACAGAAACACTGTCTTTTTTTTGGAGGGCAAAGAGTAAGATTATATTTTTAGTCGCTTCGCTCGTTTAGAATTGTCTCATTCTATCAACCGTTTTATGCCGATCGTCTTAAGTTAGATTTCTACAGCAGTTTTTTTCGGTTCGTTTTCGTTAACTATGGCGACTGGATAATCATTGGCGATCGCCTTAGCAGCTAGTTTACCAGACAGCACCGCACCTTCCATACTTCCCAAATATTCTTGCATAGTATAGCTACCTGCGAGATAAAAGTTATCAATAGGAGTTTTCTGTGTGGGACGATATGCCTGTCTGCCAGGAATGGCTCGATACACCGAACGTGGAGTTTTGACCACCTTGGATTTTAAAAGTTGGGCGCGATTGTCGCCTGTAAAATCATCGGGAAACAGCTTTTTAAGTTCTTCCATCGTTGCCGTAATAATTTCTTCATCGGATTTGGCGATCCAGTCTTTGGCTGGTGCTAACACCAACTCCAGCATCGATTTATTGGGGTCGGCATAACCCTTACAGGTATTGCTCATGTCGGCGTAGACGCTGAGTAAAGACGAACGAGAAAACAATAGCTGATCGATATCGGTAAGCTTGCGGTCGAACCAAAGATGAAGATTGATTACTTCTACACCTTCAATATTGTGAAGTTTTTGAAAGAATTTTATATTTTGCCAAGCTGGAGGCAGCATCTTTTTGAGGGGATCGACAGACATTGCCGAAACGTAAATATCGGCTTTTATAGTTTCTTCTGCCTCACCATCACTTCTTAGTTCAAAACCCGTTACTTTACCCTCATCATCGGTCATAATCTGTTTGAGCGGTGCGTTTAGCCGCACTTCGCCGCCGCGTTCGGTAATATAGTCTACCATTGGCTGACACAATCTTTCGGTAGGGGAACCGTCTAAGAAAGCCACCTTAGAACCATAACGCTCTTTCAAAAAACGATTGAGTGCAGTCAGGGGAATAGTTGCCGAAACATCATCGGGGTCAATAAAAGTAAGAGCTTTAGAAGCGGCGATAAAAATATCGCTATTGACGCGATCGCTTACTCCTTGTTTCTTCAGCCATTCTAATAGGCTGTATTTGTCCATATTTTCAACGTATTTTTGACCTCTGACAATTGCTGGCAACAAGCCAATGGCAAAACGAATTTTTTGCTCCCAGGTCAGCATATCGTTATTACGCAAAATAGACACTATGACGTTAAAAGGTGCGGGAATGTCGGGAACGTCAAAGCGCGAATAAGTCCCTGGTTTTTCTGGCTGATTGAAGATTAGAGTATGTTCTTTCCACTGCAAGCGATCTTCAATTCCCAGTTCTTTGAAAAGTTGCAGCATATTGGGATATGCCCCAAAAAATACGTGCAGTCCTGTTTCATACCAATCTCCATCTTCATCTTGCCAGGCAGCTACCAAGCCTCCAAGCACATTTCGTCGTTCTAAGACAATTGGTTGATGTCCTGCATCTACTAAATATTTGGCACAAGCCAATCCAGCTAATCCTGCTCCAGCGATCGCAACACGCATCTAAAAATTTTAACTTTAATAAGGTTTTTAATTACTCAAATTATTATAGTTTGCACTTCGTTACATTTGCTCGAATTTTTGTGGATCGAGCCAAAGATCTAAAAATATTTCGGATTGACAAACTAATTCCATGCGATTTTTGCATTAATTTGTCGATCGATTGACAATAACATTGCTAAAAAGTACTTTTTGTTACAGTTACTTAAAACAGTAGTCATTGTTACAAAAACTTTTATAGACTGAAAATTGATTCAGTAATTTTTCGGAGGGTAAAAACCATGAGAACTAATCCAACTCATCATCGCGTTGAAGTTAGCGAACATCACGACAATCCAATTTATACCGTACTTTTAGTTGTTTGTAGCTCTTTTGTTATTGGAGCGATTCCAGTGATTTATGGTTTGAGTCTCGATACCGCTAGCCCAAATCATAACGCTACTACTACTCAGCTTTCTCCTTGGAGCGTTTTGGGAGAGAGAGATTAGCGAGTAGTTAGTAGAGAAGCAGGAGAAGTTTCTTGAGTAGCGAGTAGCGAGTAAAAAGTTTTTATTCTTGTCTTGTCTGTTTCTTAGAGCTTGAAATTTTCTGTCCTCTGCCCTCTATCTCCTCACTCATACCAAATCGTTTTAACTTGTTCAATTATCGATTTAGTTTGGGAAATTGTTTCTCTATCTAATAAGACTGTAACGTGACCTAGTTTTCTGCCAGGATAAGAGGTTTTGCCATACCAGTGTACGTAAGCATTGGGAATAGCATTAAGGCGATCGCGCTGCTGTTGATAATCTGACTGTGAATTTTCGTAGCCGAGTAGATTAATCATTACCGCACCAGCAGATTTCAACTGCGGCGAACCAAGAGGTAAATTAGCGATCGCCTGTAGCTGCATGGCAAATTGAGAAGTATGACAGGCATCTAGGGTGTAGTGTCCCGAATTGTGTGTACGGGGGGCAATTTCGTTTACCAGGACTTTTTCTTCTGGTGTCAAAAATAATTCGATACCGAATAATCCCACTACCTGCAGCCGTTCTAATATCTTGCTGGCGATCGCCTGACATTTTTCCGCCACCGTTTCCGAAATATCGGCAGGAGCAATTACCCAGTGACAGACTTGCTCTTGTTGATAGGTTTCTACTACGGGATAGGTGACAATTTCTCCCGATGCGCTACGGGCAGCAATTACCGCTAATTCTTTAGTAAAGGGAACGAACTCTTCAAGCATTATTGGTGCAGAATTAGATTCTAATATTTTTTCTAATGAAGGGCGATCGCGCACAATGAAAGTTCCTTGTCCGTCATAACCATGACGACGCGCTTTCAGAACCAGGGGAAAATCGCCAAAAGAATCAATATCTGCTGCTGTCTCAATCGCGGCAAAGCGAGGTACATCTATGCCAATTTGTCGAAGATAGCTACGCTGTTCGTACTTATCTAATAGAGGTGACAGGGTAGCGAGGTTGGGACTAAAACAAACTCCCCGCTGTTCTAGAGTTTTTAGGGCATCAAGATCGATAAATTCATTTTCAAAAGTGATAATATCGCAGCGTTTTGCTAATTCTGCTGTTGCAGCTACATCTTTAATATCTGCTAACACTACTCCTGTGGCTCTACTTACAGCAGGATCGGCTTGTCGTGGAGTTTGAACGATTAGTTCCAGATTTAGTTTTCTAGCGGCTTKTGCCATCATCCAAGCCAGTTGTCCGCCGCCAATTACTCCAATTCGTTTGCCTTTCACGATCGCTCAATCCCATCAAAATTTAACAAGAACGCTAAGAAGACTAAAGGTTAAAAGCTTTTGAAATATTTCTTAATAAAACTCAAAAATCGTTTAAAATCCACTCAGAAGTGCGCTCTCCCAAGTCTACAGGAATACTAACAGCTTTTCCCAATCGGGGACGTTCGCGAGTTTTTTTGATAAAGTCCTGAATTTGTTCGACACTACCCCAGGCATTTAAATAGTCGGCGATCGCATTCAGATGTTCGCAGTATTCTTGTTCTGACAGGGGAAAAGAAGCCTGTTCTAAATATTTCCACATTACCTGAACGAAAATCTTGCCCTTAACCTTTCTCAGCCGAACATCGTAGGAACGCCCCCACTTTTCTAATATTATTTCTCGTAAGCGATCGCCTGTTATCATGGTTTTGTCTTCTCGGAGTTAAATTTTAGCTTTGATTGCCAACGGGTACTCAATCTCTGTAATAATTTAATACATTGGTTTGTATTGGGTTGAGAGAAAAATTTTCCAACCGTACGCCGAATTGTTAATTTAAAGACAAGATTCAGATAATGTCTCTGTCGCTAGCTAAAAAAAGCCAGCGATAAGACTTAAAAAAATGAACTAATTTTGCACTTGTCCCTCTCTAATTTAGAAAACTTTACATTTTATCGTTATGGCTCAAGTTTCTGGTTCTTCAGATGTCCCCGATATGGGGCGCAGACAATTTGTAAATTTGCTTACTTTTGGCTCGATTACAGGTGTAGCCTTGGGAGCATTGTATCCTGTCGTCAAATACTTTATTCCCCCTTCTAGCGGTGGTGAAGGTCAAGGGGTGACTGCCAAAGACGCATTAGGAAATGATATTATCGCCAGCGAATATCTAACCGAGCACCAAGCAGGCGATCGCAGCTTGTCACAAGGTCTAAAAGGCGATCCTACCTACATCGTAGTTAAAGGAGACGATACTATTGGCGACTATGGTATTAATGCTGTCTGTACTCACCTTGGTTGTGTGGTTCCCTGGAACGGCAACGAAAATAAATTTATTTGTCCCTGTCATGGTTCGCAGTATAACGATGCTGGCAAAGTCGTTCGAGGTCCTGCACCTCAATCTTTGGCTTTGGTTCACGCTACTGTAACCGAAGATGACAAAATTCGCTTTACCGAGTGGACGGAAACCGATTTTCGTACCGATAAAGATCCTTGGTGGACGTAATTAGTAAAACTCGATTATCGTAACCAACACATCATTAATAGAATTTATAATTTTTGAGATTGTCAAACAACAAAATGACCATTAAGAGACTATTGGCAGGGTTACAAACTGCCAAACGAGTAATAACTAGAACAGTATTTGTAGCGATCGCTACTGTGGCGATTTTCTTTGCCAGTGATGTAGCTATTTCTCAGACGGCTGCGGCATATCCTTTTTGGGCGCAACAAACCGCACCCGAAACACCAAGAGAAGCAACGGGAAGAATTGTCTGTGCTAACTGTCACCTAGCCGAAAAAGCTGCCGAAGTAGAAATACCTCAGTCGGTATTGCCCGATACAGTATTTGAAGCTGTAGTAAAAATTCCTTACGACTTAGATAGCCAACAGGTACTTGGAGATGGCTCCAAAGGCGGTTTGAACGTTGGTGCGGTACTGATGCTGCCCGAAGGCTTTAAAATTGCTCCCGACGACCGCATTCCCGAAGAAATGAAGGAAAAAGTCGGCAGTATGTATTTTCAGGAATACAAAGAAGGAGACGACAACGTAGTTTTAGTAGGTCCCTTACCAGGAGAACAATATCAAGAAATTACTTTTCCAGTTCTCTCCCCCAACCCCAAAACGGACAAAAATATCAACTTTGGTAAGTATGCGGTTCACTTAGGGGCAAATCGCGGACGGGGACAGGTTTATCCTACAGGAGAGTTGAGCAACAACAACATGTTCAAAGCTTCTACTGATGGTACGATTACCTCGATTGCTTCTCAAGAAGGTGGCGGTTATGAACTGACTATTTATACCTATGATAATGGAGAGTCTGTAGTCGAAAATATTCCCGCAGGACCAGAATTAATCGTCAGTGAAGGACAGAAAATTGCCGCAGGTGACGCTTTAACTAGTAATCCTAATGTAGGTGGTTTCGGTCAAAAAGATACCGAAGTAGTCTTGCAAAGTCCCGCTCGAATTGCTGGCTTGTTAGTTTTTGTTGGTGGCGTAATGATCGCACAACTATTGCTGGTAATTAAGAAAAAACAAATTGAAACAGTTCAAGCTGCGGAAATGAACTTCTAATTTGTTTTCCATTTTTAATAAAACTAAAAGGACAGATTAAACACCTGTCCTTTATTATTTTTCGTGTAACGAAATAATTTCAGACAATTTCCAGCCATTTCTCTACTTCGGAAAATCCCAAACCCTGACGCACGACTGTGGGGATTTCATTAGTAAAATCGATAATTGTAGAAACTTCAAATGTTTGTTCCAAATTACTATCGATAATAATATCTACTTGTTTTTCCAAGGCATCAAACAACAAAGCTTTTTCTACTCCCATAGTGGGAAAATCACCTTCTTCATCGGGTAAGTGAGCCGAAGTAGAAATAATTGGATTACCCAAACTTTTTAGTAATTCCTGACATATTATAGAATCGGGAACGCGAATCCCCGTAGTCTTACGTTTGGGACTCATGACTAATTTAGGTACTTGTTTGGTAGCGGGTAAGAGAAAAGTGTACGAGCCTGGAATTAAATGTTTCATAATTCGATAGGCGCGATCGCTAACTTTGGCATATTCGGCAATGTTAGATAACGACGAACACAAAAAAGTTAGGGGTTTATCATTAGAAAGCTGTTTGATCTGTCTGACCCTTTCTACAGCAGATTTGTCATTTAAATCGCAACCAATTGCATAAACCGTATCGGTAGGATATAGCATTACCGCACCTTGTTTTAACTCGGCGGTTATTTGTTCGATAGAACGCTGTTGGGGATTTTGAGGATGTAATTCGTATAGAGTAGCCATAAAAAACAATAAACACTAAATATCGCTCGCTCGTTAAGATAGATCCGAGATTCGATAAAAATACTGTCTCGTATTTTATGAGTAAAGTTGGTTATTTGGAATGTCCTACGGGAATAGCTGGCGATATGTGCTTGGGAGCATTAGTCGATTTAGGCGTACCCTGGGAATATTTGTGCGATCGCCTTGCAAGTCTGGGAATCGAACGAGAATATCAGTTGAAACAAGAAAAAGTTAACCGTAACGGTCAGTTAGCAACCAAAGTTTGGGTCGATCTGCTAGAACCTCATCACCACCAACACGGCAGACATTTACCGCAAATCGAACAAATTATTACTTCAGCTACCATCAGCGATCGCGCTAAAGATTGGAGTTTGCAAGTTTTTCGTAACTTAGCAATTGCCGAAGCAGCAGTACACGGCATTCCACCAGAAAAAGTCCATTTCCATGAAGTAGGCGCGACCGATGCCATTATCGATATTGTCGGTACCTGCTTGGGACTAGATTGGTTGGGTATAGATAAGCTTTATTGCTCGCCCATGCCTACTGGTGGTGGTATAGTTAAAGCCGCACATGGTAAATTGCCAGTTCCCGTACCTGCGGTAGTCAAACTCTGGGAGACACGAGAAGTACCAGTATATAGTAATGGTATCGAAAAAGAACTGGTTACGCCAACGGGAGCAGCGATCGCCACTACCCTGGCAACTAGCTTTGGTTCGCCTCCCACTATGAGGCTCGAAAAAATTGGCTTGGGTGCGGGTTTGAGAGATTTAGCCATACCCAATATTTTGCGGTTGTGGTTGGGAACGACAAGCAGTAATGATACTTCAGCAATGCCAGTAGATCGACTTCCTAAAGAAACCATAACTGTATTGGAAACTCAAATTGACGATCTCAGTCCGCAAGCTATTGCTTATACCTCAGAAAAATTATTACAAACTGGTGCTTTAGATGTTTTCACTCAGGCGATCGCTATGAAAAAATCGCGAGTTGGTATCTTACTCACCGTTATCTGTCATCCAGAGTTAGTAGCTACCTGCAAAACCGTTATCTTCCGCGAAACCACTACTTTGGGCATTAGAGAAACAACTCAAACCAGAAGTATTTTAAATCGAGAAATAGAGACGGTAGAAACTAAATATGGTGCGGTAAAAATCAAAGTTGCCAGTTGGGGAGAAGGTAACGCAAAAGAGATTGTTAACATTCATCCAGAATACGAAGACTGTGCTGCTTTAGCCAAGAAAAACGCTATTTCCTGGCAAGAAATACATCAACAGGCGATTGCACTCTGGCAAAATAATCGATATCGTTCCTGAATGTTCCTTAGAATATAGAATATGCGATCCGGCAATATTCAATCTTATTAATGCTGGAAACGGGTGTTTTATTCATCTGAGAGGTTGTCTGAGAAATCTAATGAGCTACTTTCAAAACACGGATTAAGCTCGTTTGCCTTTTAGTTGTGGAGATTCATATACCGAATCACTACTCAATTGAAAATTCATTATTAAACCATGCCTGCCCAGGCTATCTAGCAAAGCGAAGCTCTTCTGCTTTTTGATGTACCTTAGACAATCGACAACCGCTGTATTTTAACCATTAAGATTGTTTTATAATTTAATAGCCGTTTTTTTCGGTCAATAATTCTCTAACTGCTCTTTTAATAAACGCTTCATCTTCAGAGTTTTGATAGGGATTACCCGCTCGATGACCCCAAATAGAAGGAATGGGGCGATACTCTGCATTAGAAATTAATTCTGCTTCTGCCTGACAATCTTCGGGAGTAAAATACAAATCTGTCGTTGCTGGCATGACTAGAGTTTTAGCAGTAATTGAGTTTAGTGCCTGATAATAATCTCCTTGATAATTAGAATTATTACTGACATCACACTGCAACCACGTATCTATCATCGATAACAAATCATGAGGATCGCGGCGGCGGTAGTTAGCCTCCCAACCCCGCAGTAAATAATCTTCTAGAGACTCGTAACCAAACTGATAATAAATTCTTTCTCGATAATATGCCTGAGATGCTGCCCAACTAGCATAAATTCGGGCAAAAGCACGATAACCGCGATCGGGAATACTGTCAAACCTAGTGCCATTCCAAGCAGGATCGGCGGTTAGAGAAGTTCGCAAACTTTCTAAAAAAACTTTATTATGAACGGTAGTACGTGCAGTACCGCAAAGAGCCGCGATCCGCTCGACGCGATTGGGATACAGCGCACCCCAATGATATGCCTGCTGCGCTCCCATCGACCAACCGTAAACTAAAGTCAGTCTTTCTACTTTAAATACTTCTCTAAGTAATTGTTCCTGAGCGCGAACATTATCTACATGGGTAAACCAAAACCCCGACTCTGCCAAACCACAGTCTTCACAATTGCTAGGGGAGCTAGACAAGCCGTTACCAAACATATTGGGGATGATTATAAAATACTGGCTGGGATCGAGAATGCTGTTAGAACGAATTAACCAGTCAATATCGCTATGCTGCGCTCCGTAGGAGGTAGGATAGAGAATGGCGTTAGTGCAATCGCGATCGAGTTCTCCATAGGTTTTATAAACAATGGTTGCTTCGGGTAATACCGCCCCGCACTGTAGAGAAAAATCTTTGATAATAAACTGATTGGCTTTGTTACTCATGTTGTTGAAACTATTAATTGAGAACAATAACCATTATTTCAACTAAAAACAAGTTGTCGATCGATTACTTTAGTGCGATCGCTATTTGGTTCAGAATTGGTTCAGTACCAAGAAAACCAGATATGAATCAGAGATGTAGCTCAGTGGTTAGATTGTCACCGAAGCTAGGTATGTGAGGGGTTCTACCCCGAAAGCGGGTGACGCGATTCGAACGCGCGACATTCACCTTGGCAAGGTGACGCTCTACCACTGAGCTACACCCGCAATTTATCAAATTCCTTTTGGAACTGATGAAACACACAGCTTAAGGGGTTTAACAGGCTGTGCTATGTTCTTGCCAATGACTATTATGACATAAAAACAGAGTTTCGATCGAGAAAAAACTAAAATTACTAAAAACTCCTTTTACATAAGCGTTTAATCCTAGCTTCGTCCAACGCGCATAAATTCTCCACTCCTCCGTTATCTAAAAAAATTAAGGATGTCGATCGATTCAACATCCCTAACCGATGGTTTAGCTATAAAAGCAATCGTAGAATTACGCTTAACCTTTTTATCCGCTACAAGCTGCTTTTAGCAATCATAATAAAGCTCGAATTCATAGGGATGGGGACGCAAGCGCAAAGGATTGACCTCTGCATCTAGCTTAAACTGAATCCAGTTTTGAATAAAATCTTCAGTGAATACTCCCGAATCAGTTAAGAAAGCGTGGTCTTTTTCTAATGCTTCTAAAGCACCTTCTAAAGAACCAGGAGTAGAAGGAATTTTACTCAGTTCTTCGGGTGATAGTTCGTAAATGTCTACATCTAAAGGATCGCCTGGGTCGATTTGGTTTTTCACCCCATCGATACCCGCCAGCAACATTGCTGAGAAGCCTAAATAAGGATTAGAAGAAGCATCGGGACAGCGGAATTCAAATCGCTTGGCTTTGGGATTGCCGCCAGTTAGCGGAATACGTACTGAAGCAGAACGGTTTCCTTGAGAGAAAGCCAAGTTTACAGGTGCTTCAAAACCAGGAACCAGACGCTTGTAAGAATTAATCGAAGGATTGGTAAATGCCAAAAGTGCGGGTGCGTGTTTGAGTATGCCACCAATAAAATGCAATGCTGTCTGGCTTAAATCGGCATAGCCATCACCAAAAAATAGAGGTTCGCCATTTTTCCAGATCGACATGTGCGTGTGCATCCCCGTACCGTTGTCATTAAACATCGGTTTGGGCATAAAAGTAGCAGTTTTACCGTATTTTTTAGCCACGTTTTTGACTACGTACTTATAGGTCAAAACGTAATCTGCTGCATGAACCAGGTCGGCAAACTTAATTCCTAGTTCGCACTGTCCTCCAGAAGCTACCTCGTGGTGATGTTTTTCAATGGGTACGCCACATTTTCCCATAGTTAGTAACATTTCGCTGCGGATGTCTTGAAGAGTATCACAAGGAGCAACGGGAAAATAACCGCGTTTGTGACCGAGTTTATAGCCTAAATTGCCGTTTTCTTCTTTGCTGCCAGAATTCCAGATACCTTCTACAGAATCGATGTGATAGTAGCCTTCATTTTCTGATTGATCGTAGCGCACGTCATCAAAAACAAAAAACTCTGGTTCGGGACCGCAATAAACCATATCCCCAATACCAGTGCCGCGCATATATTCAACCGCTTTTTGAGCGATAGAGCGCGGATCGCGATCGTACCATTCTCCCGTACGGGGTTCTTTAATCGAACAAATCATGCTGAGAGTCGGGATTTCCATAAACGGATCGATCCAGGCAGTGGCAGGTTCGGGAACCATTGCCATGTCCGAAGCGTTGATTGCTTTCCAACCGCGAATACTAGAACCGTCAAAAGCAACTCCCTCGGTAAATGCCTCTTCATCGATGAGGCTGCGATGAAAAGTACAGTGCTGCCAAATACCAAATAAATCGATAAATTTTAAATCGATTAGTTCGATATCGTTGTCTTCAATCATTTTCAAGACTTCTTGTGCAGTCTCAGCCATAAACTAGCTCCTTACTAATTAATTTTTTTAAACTCGAACTATGCTAAAAAACAGTAGCATCAAAGTTTTGTTAAGTCTGTAACAGAATTACCACCTTTTAACTGACTGTAAATCTGTAGATTTTAAAAAAATGTAACCAAATTAACAAAACTCCTGATATTTAGCTGGTTAGAGATAGTTTGAAATAGTTTTTTTGAGCGCAATTTCAGCATCGCACTTTTAATATTTGTAATTGAAATTAGAGTCTCTGATACGTGTTGTGGGATTATATGATAGATACAAATTTATGATGGGCTAATATTTAATTATTATTTGTCCGCTAACTTTAAAAAAATTGCTGTTGGGAGAAATCAAATCAGATGCGGGATGCAGTCACCAGCTTAATTAAAAATTATGACGTTGCGGGTCGTTATCTCGATCGCAATGCTATTGACAGTTTAAAAGACTACTTTGAATCGGGAAAAGATAGAGTAACAGTTGCTACCATGATTAGCGGTAATGCCGCTGAAATCGTCAGAGATTCTGGTACCAAGCTGTTTGAAGAAGTTCCCGAATTACTTCGTCCTGGCGGTAATGCCTATACAACTCGTCGCTATTCTGCTTGTTTGCGGGATATGGACTATTACCTACGCTACGCAAGTTATGCTCTAGTTGCAGGTAATATGGACGTTTTGGACGAACGAGTGTTGCAGGGTTTGCGCGAAACCTATAATTCTTTGGGCGTACCGATCGGTCCTACCGTTTCGGGTATCCAAATTATGAAGGAAATGATTAAAGGAATGGCATCGGAAGCAGGAGTAGATAACACCTCTTTCTTAGATGAACCTTTTGATTATATGACTCGCGAACTCGGCGAAGTTTCAGTTTAGATTAGGCACTAGTATCGCTACGCGGAAGTTAAAAGGAGCGGCGATCCACAGAGGCTAACGCCTCAAAGTCT